>CAXBPJ010000011.1:0-12319 GCA_963977325.1 uncultured Brevundimonas sp.
GGAGGCCTCTGGCGATAGGGTCACCATGACCGTATAGACCGCCCCGACCGGTCCGCCCAAGCGACCGGGCGCCTCAGGAGCTTCATCCGTGCCCAGCCGCCGCATCCTGTTCTTCGCCCTGGCCTGCGTGGTTCTGGCGGTCGCCCTGGTCGGCGCGACCCTGATCGTCCAGGCGCGGCGCGCGAACACCGATCTGGGGACCACGGTGGTGACCACTGGCGAGGCGCAGGTCGGCGGACCGTTCCAACTGGTCGACCAGACCGGCCAGGCGGTCGATGAGAGCTTGCTGGACGGGCGATGGAGCGTGGTCTTCTTCGGCTTCACCCATTGCCCCGACTATTGTCCGACCACCCTGCAGATGCTGGACGCCACTCAGCGCGAACTGGGCGCCGAGGGCGAGGATATGCAGATCGTCTTCATCTCGATCGACCCGGCGCGCGACACCCCGGAGGCCCTGGCGGACTATCTCCAGACGTCCAGCTTCCCCGACGGGGTGATCGGCTTGACCGGCCCGCCGGAACAGGTCGATCGAGCCGCCGACGCCTATCGCGCCTTTTACGAGAAGGTAGGCGAGGGTGACGCCTATCTGATGAACCACTCGCTGGCGATCTATCTGATGGGACCGGACGGCCGGTTCCGTACCACGCTGAACTCCGAACTGGGCCCCGAGCGCTCGGCAGAGTTGATTCGGCGCGCCATGTCGCGTGGCTGACAGCCCCGCGTCTCTTAGCCGCTGGCGGTTTCGCTTGCGTCCCGCGTTGTCTGTTTCGATATTGCAATCACGCGACCGGGCCTGATGCCCGGCCCTAAGGAGACCGAACTCGCCATGAGCGACTTCAACAATGGATTTTCCCGCCCGGCCCAGGCCCCGGCCCGCGCCGAGGTCGAGGTCGACGCCGGCCTGCGGACCTTCATGCTGGGCGTCTACAACAAGCTGGCCATCGGCCTCGTGGTCGCCGGCGCGCTGGCCTATGTAACCGGCAATGTGCCGGCGGTGCAGGAGCTGCTGTTCGTCCAGACGGCCAATGGCGTCGGCCTGACCCTGCTGGGCATGATCGTGCAGTTCTCGCCTCTGGTGATGCTGTTCGGCTCGATGTTCTTCATGAAGAACCCGTCGGCGCGCGGCGTGAACCTGCTCTACTGGGCCGTGGTCGCCACCATCGGCGCGGGCCTGGGCATCGTCTTCCTGCGCTACACCAACGCCTCGATCGCCTCGACCTTCTTCGTCACGGCGGCGGCGTTCGGCGGCCTCAGCCTGTATGGTTACACCACCAAGCGCGATCTGGGGCCGATGGGCAAGTTCCTGATCATGGGCGTGATCGGACTGATCATCGCCTCGCTGGTGTTCATGTTCCTGCCGGCGGCTCAGAACCCGATGTTCTACTTCGCCATCAACATCATCGGCGTGCTGCTGTTCGCAGGCCTCACCGCCTACGACACCCAGCGGCTGAAGATGACCTACTATGCGCTGGAGGGAGACAGGCACGGACTGGCCGTGGCCACCGGCTTTGGCGCCCTTGGCCTGTTCATCAACTTCATCAACATGTTCCAGTTCATGCTGGCGCTGATGGGTGGACGCGAATAGCGCACGGGCCTTTTCGATCCTGAGAACCCCCGGCCTCGCGGTCGGGGGTTTTTGTTTGCGCCGGGCTCGGGCGGCGCTATCCGGGTCGGCATGAAGCTGTTCATCACCGCCCCCTCCCCCTACGCCCGCAAGTGCCGCATCGTGGCCCGGGAGAAAGGTCTCGGGAACCGCGTTCGCGAGATCGTCGCCGATCCCTATGCCGACGCGCCGGAACTGGTGGCCAACAATCCTCTGGTCCAGGTGCCGGCTCTGATCGCCGAGGACGGCCTGCCGCTGACCGACAGCCCGCTGATCTGCGAATATCTGGACGGGTTGGGCGCAGGACCACGCCTGCTGCCCGAGACGGGGCCAGAGCGGTTGCGGGTGCGGCGGATCGAGACGCTGGCGTCTGGCGCTCTGGAAGCCGGCGTCAAGCTGGTTCTGGAGAAGCGGCGGCCCGAGAGCGAACGTTCGCCGTCCTGGATGCAACGCTGGACGGCGGGAATAGAGCGATCGCTGGATGCGCTCGAAGCCCTGTCTCTGGAGGACGAGCCCCTGCATCTGGGCACGATCACTACGGCCGTGGCGGCAACCTGGCTGGGCTTTCGCCACCCGGACACGGACTGGCTGGGGACCCGGCCTCGACTGGCCGCGCTGACGGCGCGTCTGGAACAGCGCGAAAGCTTCCGGGAGACGCATCCGGCTCAAGCCTGACCGGCCTAAGCCATTCAGGCGCTCCAGCAGCACGGCTCCGCGAGCCGTGCGATAGCGCCAGCGTCATGGCGCGAAGCCGGCCAGCTGCAGCCCCTGATAGGTCGCGAGAAGAAGCACCAACGCCCCGACCATGAGGGTCAGGACGCGCGTCGGAATGGTCTTGGCGATCCAGCCGGCGAAGGGGGCGGCGATCAGCCCGCCGACGATCAGGCCGCCGACCGCCCAGGCGTGATCCTGGAGCGCGCCCGCCTCCTCCCAGTGGCCCGTGAGCAGAGCCCAGACGAAGGTCGCCGAGATGGCGATGGTGACCAGGAATTCGGCGGTGTTGACCGTGCCGATGGCCCGACGCGGCTCCTTGCCGGCGCCGACCAGGGCGGTGGTGACGGTCGGCCCCCAGCCCCCGCCGCCGACCGCGTCCATGAAACCGCCGATCAGGCCCAGAGGCGCACCCCAGACGCTGCGGATGTGTCGCGGCCGGATGTCACGAAGGCCACGGATGAGAATCCAGGCGCCCAGAATGCCGAGATAGGCGAGGATGAAGGGCTTTATGACGTCGCCCTCGACCCCGGTCAGCACGAAGGCGCCCAGCGCGCCGCCGATGACGCCGGCTGCCGCCAGCGGAATGAACAGTCGCCAGGTGACGTTCCTGTGCAGCACATGGCTGGAGGCCGAGGCGCCGGTCGTGAACACTTCGGCGGCGTGGACAGAGGCGGAGGCGACGGCGGGCGGTACGCCGAAGGCCAGCAGCACGGTGCTCGACACCACGCCATAGGCCATGCCCAGCGCGCCATCGACGGCCTGCGCCAGAAAGCCCACCAGCACGAAGAGGGCGAAGGTTTCCATGTCGGGAGGGGTCCGTCAGCCCGGGGAGGAGCGAGCCGTCGCCGACATTGACCCGGAATTCGCCACTTCGGCAATCACGATTTCGCGGGCAATCCCAGCCATTCGGCGACCGGCTCCCGCTCGAGAAAGGCGTCAGGCGCTGGCCGCCTGCGGATGACCGCCCAGCGTTCGCCGTCGACCAGAACTTCCGGCACGAGCAGCCGTGCGTTGTACTCGCTGGCCATGGTCGCCCCATAAGCGCCGGCGGTCCGGATGGCCACGAGGTCGCCTGCCGCGAGCGAAGGCAGGCGGCGGCCGCGCGCCAGGGTGTCGCCGGTCTCGCACACCGGCCCGACGACGTCGTAGGTCAGCTCGCCCGCGCCCTCCTGCGCCACGGCGACGATGTCGTGCTCGGCGTCATAGAGGGCCGGGCGCTTGAGGTCGTTCATGGCGGCGTCCAGCACGAGGAAGCGTCGGCCATCTGGCCGCTCGGTGACCTGGATCACCCGGCTGAGCAACACGCCGGCCTCGGCCGCGATGACCCGGCCGGGTTCGAGAACAAGCTGAACATCGAGATCGCGGACCGTTTCGGCGACCACCTCGGCATAGGCGTCAAACGGCGTGTCGGGGTCGCCGGGGCGATAGGGCACGCCGAGGCCGCCGCCGAGATCGAGCCGTTCGACCGCCAGACCCTCTCCGCGCAGGGTTTCGACCAGCCCGCGCATGACGGCGAAGGCAGACCTCAGCGGCGCGACATCGGTGATCTGGCTGCCGATGTGGCAGGCCAGGCCAACAGGCCTGACCGCGCCTGAGGCGGCGGCGCGGGCGTAGAGCTCCAGCGCCTCGGCGGCGGGAACGCCGAACTTGTCGCCCGCCCCGCCGGTGGTGATCTTGGCGTGGCCTCCAGCGCCGATGGCCGGATTCACCCGGATGGCGATGTCGGGGACGCGACCCCGCTCGCGCGCCACGGCGATCAGTCGCTCCAGCTCGGTTGCGGATTCGATGTTGATCTGCCGCACGCCGGTCTCGACGGCGAAAGCCAGCTCGGCGTCAGTCTTGCCCACGCCGGAAAAGACGATGCGATCGGGCGGCACGCCGCCGGCGAGCGCCCGGCGGATCTCGCCCTCCGACACAGTGTCGGCGCCGAGGCCTTCCGCCGCCAGCACCGCAAGCACCGAGCGGTTGCCATTGGCCTTGACCGCAAAGGCGATCAGCGGAGCGATAATCTCGGGATGGGCGGCGAGGGCTTCGCGCAGTCGCCGAGCCTGCGCCCGGAAGCCGCCCGCCGAATAGACATAAACCGGCGTGCCGACCTTGCCTGCGAGCGTCGACAGAGCGATCGATTCGGCATGAAGCGCCCCGTCCCGGCGTGGGAAGGGCGTCATGAGGTCAGTAGGGGTCGCGGCCGGCCGCCGTGCCGCCGATCAGGTCATTGGGACCCCCGTCGATCGGGTTCTGGCTGGGCGGACGATTGGCCATGGCCGGGTCGGACAGAGGTTTGTCCCAAGCGTTGCGCATGGCGCGTTCGGTCTCGCGACCGTCGGGCGATTCCAGCGCGCCCATGCGGCCGCAGGCGGCGACGCCGAGAATAAGGAGGCCGAAGGCGGCCATCTGCAACGCGGTCTTCATGCCAGGCGCTCTTTCCAGTCGGCGATGCGCGCACGGACCTCGTCCGGCGCCGTCCCCCCGAAACTCCTGCGGCTCGCGACCGAGGCCTCCGGCGACAGCACACCATAGACGGAATCGGTGATCCCCGCCTCAAGCTTCTGAAGCTCGTCCAGCGGCAATTGGTCCAGTCCGACGCCCAGAGCCTCGGCCCGCTTTACCGCGGCCCCGGTGATGTGGTGGGCTCGGCGGAAAGGCATGCCCAGCTCACGCACCAGCCAGTCGGCCAGATCGGTGGCGGTGGAGAAGCCCGCGCCCGCCGCCGCCGCCATCCGCTCGCGGTTCGGGATTAGGGCCGCGACCACGGCCGTCATTGCCGTCAGCGCCAGATCAAGAGCGTCGAAAGCCTCGAACACCGGCGGCTTGTCCTCCTGCATGTCCTTGGAATAGGCCAGCGGCAGGCCCTTCATCACCGTGGTCAGGGCGATCAGAGACCCGGTGATCCTGCCGGTCTTGGCCCGCACCAGCTCGGCGGCGTCGGGGTTCCTCTTCTGCGGCATGATCGAGGAGCCGGTGGTCAGGTCGTCGGGCAGGGTGGCGAAGCCGAACTGCGGCGTCATCCACACCACGATCTCCTCGGCCAGTCTCGACAGGTGCCCGGCGGTGATGGAGGCGGCGGCCAGGCTTTCCAGCGCGAAGTCACGGTCCGAGACGGCGTCCAGGCTGTTCGCCATCGGCCGGTCGAAGCCCAGCGCCCCAGCCGTCGCCTCGCGATCGATCGGAAACGGCGAGCCGGCCAGGGCGGCGGCGCCCAGGGGACTCTCGTTCATCCGCGTCCGGGCGTCGGAAAAGCGGGCGGCGTCGCGGCCGAACATTTCGACATAGGCCATCAGGTGATGGCCGAGGGTCACCGGCTGCGCCGGCTGCAGGTGAGTGAAGCCGGGCATCAGGGCGTCGGCGTTGGCGTCGGCCTGATCCAGCAGGGCCGCCTGCAAGGCGCGAAGCTGGGCGATCGTCCGGTCGCAGGCGTCGCGCACCCACAGGCGGAAGTCTGTCGCCACCTGATCATTGCGGCTGCGCGCGGTGTGCAGGCGTCCGGACGCGTCGCCGACCAGCTCGGCCAGCCGGGCCTCCACATTCATGTGGATGTCCTCGTACTGGTCGCGGAAGGGGAAGGTCCCGTCCCGCAGCTCGCCCTCGATGGTGTCGAGACCGCCCAGGATCGCGTCGGCATCGGCGGTCGGGATGATCCTCTGAGCCGCCAGCATGCGGCAATGCGCCCGCGAGCCGGCGATGTCCTGTTCCCACAGGCGTTTGTCCACGCCGATCGAGACATTGATCGCCTGCATGATGTCGGCGGGCTTGGCCGAGAAGCGTCCGCCCCATAGAGACTGGCCCGTCGGCTCCCTCGGGGGCGTGGATCGGTCGGACATGGCGACGCCTTCTCAACGAAAATCGCGGCGCGGGATGGCCCTGGCGGCGGGGCTCCTCGGCCTGATCGTGGTCGCCGGGGTGGTGGCCTATGCGTCCGGCTTTGTAAACCGCGATCAGGGTCTGGAAGCTCTGGCCGTGGGAGAGATGGCGGGGCTGACGATCGCCGAAAATCCGACGCCCTCCCCCGCCCTTCCGTTCATGGGTCCGGACGGCTCAGACACGACGCTCGCGTCCTTTCAGGGTCAGGTGGCCGTGGTGAACCTGTGGGCCATGTGGTGTGCGCCTTGCAGAGAGGAAATGCCGACGCTGGCGGCGCTTCAGCGCGCCTACGATCCGGCGGAGGTCGTGGTGGCGGCCATCAATGTGGACGGTGATCCCGCTCAGGAAGGACCCGCGCGCGCCTTTCTGAACGAACACGCGCCGCTGGTCTTCTATCGCGAGCCGGGGTTTCGCCTGCCATTCGAACTGCCGGGCGCGGGGGCCATGCCGCAGACGGTGTTGATCGACCGCGAAGGCCGGATCCGCGCCTGGAAGAGCGGCGCCGCCGACTGGTCGAGCCCCGAGGCGCGCGCCGTGATCGACGCGCTCAGGGCCGAATGATCAGAGACCGGGAAGCTTGAAGCCGCGGTTGCTCTGGCGCTGGATGACGATGGCCTGACCGCCGGTCAGCGCCTGCAGCCGGGCCTGTTCGGAGGCGGCGTCGATGGTGACATTCCCCTCAGGCCCGACCGTGGTCGTCGCTGTCTGGGTCGAGGCGTCGTCGCGGCGCCAGAACATCAGCCGGTCGGCGAAGCTCTCCTCCTTGTGGGCCAGGTCGCCGAATTCATCGTCGACGACAAAGCGCGCCAGCGGATCGGCGCGGTCGGCGCCGGCCTGGGCGACCAGGGCCTGTTCGCCGGCGGTGCGGGTGATGGCCTGACGCTGTCCCAGCAGGATCTGACGGGCGGCGCTTTCCGGAGCCAGTTCCTGCGGACGGGGCTGGCCCGGCTGCGGGGGGGTCAGGGCGTATTCCGGCGGCACGGTGAGTGGCGCGGTCGAGACGGTCAGGAACTCGTCGGGACGCACCCGCTCCAGGCCGACGGAGTTGCGGAAGCTCTGGCAACCCGACAGGGCCACAGCCGAGGCGGCGGCCAGGAGGATGAGGCGGGTGGGGCGCATGGACGACAAACTCCGGTCTCGCCCGACGGGGCGCGAAGGAACTGGAAAGCGGGGGATTACGACTTTTCGGGGGCCGCGCCAACCGAGGCGGCCGCGTCGTCGCGTCGCTTGGCGGCTTCGGCCTGCTGCTTGGCGTGACGTTCGGAGAGGAGGCTGTCGAGGATCAGCAGGACAATACCGATGGAGATGGCGCTGTCGGCGACGTTGAACACCCAGGGGAAGCCAATGCCGGAGAAATCGAGAAAATCGACCACGCCGCCGAAACGGATACGGTCGATCACGTTTCCGAGCGCACCGCCGATCACTGAGCCCAAGGCGATGGCCAGGAGCGGGCGATCGGCCCGCCGCGCCCACCAGGCCAGGCCGGCGGCCACGACGATCGCGAAGGCGGTCAGCAGCCAGCGGCCCGTCTCGCCGCCGGTCAGCAGGCCGAAGCTAACGCCACGGTTGAGCACGAACGACAGGTTGAACCAGGGATCCAGCACCAGGATCTGGCCGACCTCGCGCAGATGCAGGCCGAACAGCATCCAGGCCTTAGTGATCTGATCCACCACGATGACGCCAAGCGCCAGCGTGTAGGCGACGAAAGCAAGCCGGGTCGGCTTCATCACTCTCCGCCTTCCGGAGACTGGATGTAGGGCTCGACCGGTCCCTGCAGCTTGACGGTCAGAGGATTGCCCTTGCGATCAACCCGCTTGCCCAACGCCAGTCGCACCCAGCCCTCGGAGACGCAGTACTCCTCGACATTGGTCTTTTCCTCGCCCTTGAAGCGCACGCCGATGCCGCGCTGGAGCAGGGCTTCGTCGTAGAAGGGGCTGTTCGGATCGACCGAGAGGCGGTCAGGCAGGGTGTCGCTCATGGCCCGGCTCTTAGCGGGCCGGAGCGCTTCGGGCAACGCGGCGTAGCGAAGCGCGTCAGCTGACGGTCTGGCGCGGCGGCTCGGCGTTCGCCGGGGCGGCTTGTGCCGGAGCGTAGGGGCGCGGGCCCGAGGCGGGCGGCGTTTCGTCGGCGGCCTTTTCAGCCGGCGGGGTGCGGGCGGGTTGGGGGCGCGGCCGAGCCGGCGTAGGCCGCGCGGCGCGCTGAGGTGCGGGCGCGGCGGCCTGGGGCTCGGGCGCTTCCGCCGCCGGCGCGGCTTTGTCCGAGACTGGCGCAGTGGCGGCGGCCGGGGTCGCCTCGGCGGTGGCGGCGCGGGCGGCGGCCTGCTGGGCGGCGTAGCGGCGCGCCAGTTTCTCTGTCAGTTCGCGGGCGGCCGGAGCGGGCATCTGGGCCAGGATGGCGGCCAGGGCGCGGGGCCGCATGGCGGCCGCGACCGGCAGACGCACGCTGTCGTCCAGAGTCGCGAACACCGCCGCCGCCTCCTTGGGCCGCATGGCCTGATAGACGGCGACCAGGCGATCGACCTCGGCCTTCTCGCGCTCGGAGACCTGTCCGACCAGGCCTTGCAGTTCCGTCTTCAGCGCGTTCATGGCCTGGACCTTGGCGGCCAGTTTCTGCTCGGCCGCGACCATCAGCGGCAGCATGGTGGCGAAATCGGTATCGCGCGCATCGAGCTCGCCGCGGCGCGCCGACAGGCTCTGGATGATGCGGAGCTCGGCCGGAGAGATGCCGGCCTGCTGGGCCAGTTGTTCCGAGGTCAGGGCGCAAACGGCGGGCGGGCTCGCCCGACTGGCGATCCAGCCGGCCCCGCGCCTCCGCGAACAGGGTTTCGATCCGCGACCGGCTTTCGACCGGCGGGGAATCGGGGGCTGTTTCGACGACGGAACGCGGAGCCGGGGTCGCGGGCTCCACCAAGGGCGCAACGATCCTGACCGTCTCGGCCCGCGGCGACTTGCGGATAAGGATTTCGAGCTCGTCCTTGAGGGCGCGCGCCTTCATGATTCGATCGTGCAGCAGGTCGGCCTCCTCGCCGGCGGCGCGCAGCGAGGCCAGGGCGCTCTCGGCGCGGGTCGCGGCGCCGTTCAGTTCGCCCACCGCCTTGCCGAAGGCGGCCTGACCATCGCGCAGCACGGCCAGTTTCTTCTCCAGCCGGACGCCGTAGCCGACGGCGGCGACCAGCAGCAGGATCAGCAGGGAGTCCAGGATCAGTCCGGCCATCAGCTTTTTCTCTTCTTCATCAGGCTGGCGGGGTCGACCTTGACGCGCTGGTCGACACGCACCGCGATATGCTGGCCGCGACGCCCCATGCGGCCGGTCGTGACCGGGATGGCCCCGCAGCGCAGCGACACGGCCGAATCCGGCGAGGCGTTCAGCATCAGGGTGTCGCCAACTTTGAGATCCAGCACACTGGATAGGGGGGCCGACAGCTCGTCCAGCACGGCGCGCACCTCGGTGTGGGTGGTCCAGAGCTCGGTGGCCAGGTGGCCTTCCCAGATGTTGTCGCGACCGAACTTCTCACCCATGAACTGCTGCAGCAGCATCTTCCGAATGGGCTCAAGCGTGGCGTAGGGCAGCAGTAGTTCGACCCGGCCGCCCCGGTCCTCCATGTCGATGCGCAGCTTGACCAGGATGGCGGCGTTGGCCGGCCGGGCGATGGCGGCGAAGCGCGGATTGGTCTCCAGCCGGTCGAGATTGAAGCTGACCGGGGTCAGAGGTTCGAAGGCGGCCTGGGCGTCGGCCAGGATGACCTCGACCATGCGCTGGACCAGCACGCGCTCGATGGTGGTGTAGGGGCGGCCCTCGATCCTCAGCGCCGCCGTGCCGCGACGCCCGCCCAGCAGCACGTCGACGATCGAATAGATCAGGTTGGAATCGACTGTCAGCAGGCCGTAGTTGTCCAGTTCCTCGGCCCGGAACACCGCCAGGATGGCCGGCAGGGGGATGGAGTTCAGGTAGTCGCCGAACCGGATCGAGGAGATGTTGTCCAACGACACCTCCACATTGTCCGACGTGAAATTGCGCAAGCTGGTCGTCATCAGCCGCACCAGGCGGTCGAAGACGATCTCCAGCATCGGCAGCCGCTCGTAGCTGACCAGGGCGGAGTTGATGATGGCGCGAATGCCGCGCTTGTCGGCCGAGTCGTCGTCGCCGAGATCGAAGCCCAGCAGGCTGTCGATCTCCTCCTGATTCAGGACGCGCTCGGCCAGGGGGGAGGCGCCGCCGCCCGCTTCGGCCAAGGCTTCGTCGAGGGTGTCGGCGGCGCTCATCCGTCAGTTCACCAGCATCTCTTCGATCAGCACGGCGTCCACCTTACCGGGCGCGGCGATCAGATTGACGCGGCGCTGGATCTCGGCACGCAGCTGATAGCTGGCGGCCGAGCCGGCCAGTTCCTCGGGGCGCAGCTCGCGCAGGAAGGTCTGCATCATGTCCTTCACCCGCGGCGCATCGGCCATGAGGGTGTCGGCGACGTGGGCGTCCTGCGTTTCCAGCGTGACGACCATCTTGAGAACGGTGGGCCGGCCGTCGGCGGTCTGAAGATTCACCAGCATGGCCGGCAGGGTGTAGAAGGTGACACCGTCGGGTCCGGAACTGATCTTGCCGAGCGCCGGATCGGCCTCGCCGTCCTCACCGCCGCCGTGGCCGCCGCCCTTTTCCTTCTTGGCGCCGTGATCGGCCTTGGCCTCGCCGTGGCCGCCCTCCTCGGCCGCGGCCGGCTTGGGCTTCATCAGGAAGAAGGCGGCGCCGCCGCCTCCGCCCAGGACGACCAGGGCGGCCGGGATGATGATGAACAGCAGCGGCAGCTTTTTCTTGGCCGGGGCCGCGCCCTCGGCGGCCTCGCCCTCGGCCACGGCGGGAACGGCCGCGTCCTCGGAGGTCGCTGCGGCGTCCTTCTTCTTTCCGAACTTCGGAAGCTTGAGCATCGGCTCCGGGCCCTCACGCACTGTCCCTCGGTCAGATGCGCCGGATTTGGTTAACGAGACGTTCAGAACCGGCAATTCCTGCCGGGCTCGCGATCGTCGGATCAGGCTGAAACCCAAGCAGCGCGGGCATTAACCCTGCTGGCCCGACCCTTGCGAAGGGAGGGCCGAAGGAGTTCCGCCCCGTGGAAAACGCCGCCTACATCGGACTGTCCCGCCAGGTCACCCTGCGCCGCGAGCTGGACATCGCCGCCAACAACATCGCCAACGCCGACACCACCGGCTTCAAGGTCGAACAGCTGATGCTGGGGACCCAGGTGGAAGCCAAGGCGCGGAACCAAGGCGTGCGGCCGGGCGTCAGCTTTGTTCTCGACAATGGCGTGGGCCGCGACTTCGGCCAGGCGGCCCTCAAACAGACCAACCGGCCGCTAGACTTCGCCATCGAGGGCGAGGCGGCCTTCTTCGCCGTCCAGGACGGCGCCGGCGAGGCCTATACCCGCAACGGCGCCTTCACCCTGGACCCCGAGGGCCGGCTGACCACCCAGGACGGCAAGGCGGTGCTGGGCGACGGCGGCGAGATCATGCTGGACCCGCAACTCGGCGCCGTCAGCGTCGCCCAGGACGGAACCATCAGCCAGGCCGGCCAGCCGGTCGGCCGGCTGAGCGTGGTGCGCTTCGACCTGCTGTCGGTGCTCGAGAAGGGCGGCGACGGCCTCTATCGCAACACCTCCAATGTCCAGCCCGTCGACGCTCCCGAGGTGCAGGTGCGCCAGGGCATGCTGGAGGGATCAAACGTCAATCCCCTCTTGGAAATCACCAATCTCATCGAGATCAGCCGCGCCTATGAGCGCGTCACCAAGATGATCTCCGACGCCAATGACCTGTCCAAACGCGCCGTCGAGCGCCTTGGCAAGCCGAACTAAGGAGCCTCTAGATGCGCGCTCTCAGAACCGCAGCCTCGGGCATGGAAGCCCAGCAGCTGAACGTGGAGGTCATCTCCAACAACATCGCCAACATGAACACCGTGGGCTTCAAGCGGCAGCGCGCGGAGTTCCAGGACCTGCTCTATCAAAACGTCGAGCGGATGGGGGCCCAGTCCTCGTCCCAGGGCACCGTGGTGCCGACCGGCATCCAGATCGGCGCGGGCGTCAAGGCCGGCAGCGTCTACCGGATCATGGAGCAGGGCACGCCCAGCATGACGGGCAACCCTTACGACCTGGCCATCGAC
>CAXBPJ010000012.1:0-11532 GCA_963977325.1 uncultured Brevundimonas sp.
CCAGATCGAGGGCAACAAGCTGCTCGTGGAGTTCGAGAAGGCCGGCGAAAAGCGCGTCATCGACACCTTCGTGGAGAAGGCGTGACGGCGAAGGAGCCTACCCCTCCACCGCCCCCCCGCGCTTGTCGCCGACGCGAGCGGCCAGGGCCGCGCCCATGAAGGCGTCCAGATCGCCGTCCAGCACGCCGTCGGTGTCGGACGTCTCGACGTTGGTGCGCAGGTCCTTGACCATCTGATAGGGCTGCAGGACGTAGCTGCGGATCTGATGACCCCAGCCGATGTCGGTCTTGGCGTCGGCGAGCGCCTGGGCGGCCGCCTCACGCTTCTGCAGCTCCAGCTCATAGAGGCGCGCGCGCAGCATCTTCCAGGCCTGATCACGGTTCTGGTGTTGGGACCGGCCGGCCTGGCAGGCCACCACGGTGTTGGTCGGAATGTGGGTCAGGCGCACCGCTGAATCGGTCTTGTTGACGTGCTGGCCGCCTGAGCCGGAGGCCCGATAGGTGTCGGTGCGCACATCAGCCGGGTTGATGTCGATCTGGATGGTGTCGTCCACCACCGGCGACACGCCGACCGAGGCGAACGAGGTGTGCCGCTTGGCCGCCGCGTCATAGGGGCTGATGCGCACCAGCCGGTGCACGCCCGATTCCGACTTCAGCCAGCCATAGGCGTTCGGGCCGGTGACCAGGATGGTGGCCGACTTGATCCCGGCCTGATCTCCGTCTTCGGAAGCCTCGACCTCGACCTCGTAGCCGTGCGCCTTGGCCCAGCGCGTGTACATGCGCAGCAGCATGCCGGCCCAGTCGCAGCTCTCGGTGCCGCCGGCGCCGGAGTTGACCTCCAGATAGGCGTCGTTGCCGTCGGCCTCGCCGGACAGCAGCGCCTCCAGCTCCGCCCGCGCGGCGCGGTCCTTGATGGCCTGCAGCTGGGCGCGCGCCTCCTCGAGGGTGGCTTCGTCGCCCTCCTCGTCGGCCATCTCGGCCAGCATGACGCCGTCCTCGACGCCCTGCTCCATTTCCTTGACCGCATTGATCTGGGCTTCCAGCCGCGAGCGGTCGCGGCTGACGGCCTGGGCCTGGTCGGGATCGTCCCACAGGGTCGGGTCCTCGACCCGGGCGTTCAGCTCATCGAGCTTTCTGACAGCGACGTCCCAGTCAAAGACGCCTCCTGAGCAGAGCCACGCTCTGCTCGATGTCGGCCTTCATGGCCTCGACATCCGGTCTCATCGCACTCTCCGATGTTCATCCCTCAAGCCGCCGATCGCCGCGCGATCGACATAGGGATCAGGAACGGCGCGCCAGGGCGGCACGCCGTGATGGGGTTAGGTAGAGCGGCCGGGCCTCGCGCTCAAGGCACGGCGTCAGGTCAATACAGTCCCGTCAGATCCTCGGCCGGCGCCTGACGCGGTGGCGGCGCGGCTTCCGGCTGGGGCGGGGGCGGGGGCGGAGGCGGGATGCCGTCAGTATCGCGACCGATCTCAGCCTCGCGGCGCAACACCTCATTGTAGGAGACCGGTCCCCGATCGACGGCGATCGGCTGCTGCTGCCGCTCGACGATGCGGCGCTCCGTGCCCGGGCGGAAGGCCTCCTCGACACCGTTGACCGTGCGGAACACAGCGTTCTTCGGCCGCTCGAATTCGCGGGCCGGGCGCTCCTTCAAAGCCGTCTCCATGAAGTCGATGAAGATCGGCACGGCGGACGTCGAGCCGGTCTCTCCGCGCCCTAGCGGTCGGTTGTCGTCGAAGCCGATAAAGACCCCCACCACGATGTCGCGGGTGAAACCCACGAACCAGGCCGAGCGGTACTCATTGGTCGTCCCCGTCTTGCCGCCGATCCAGCGGCCCAGGCTGGAGGCCCGGGCGGCGGTGCCGCGCTGGACCACGCCTTCCAGCATCGAACTGATCTGATAGGCGGTGATCGGATCGATGATCTGCTCGCCCCGCTCCGGCAGGCGCGGCGAGGCCGAGCCGTCAAAGCCACGGTTGCAGCCGCGGCAGGTGCGGCTGTCGGCGCGGTGCACGGTCTGTCCGTTCCGGTCCTGGACCATCTCGATCATGTAGGGATCGACCCGGCGGCCGCCGTTCACGAAGGCGGCGTAGGCGGCGGTGATCTTGTAAGGCGTGGTCTCCCCGGCCCCCAGGGACATCGACAGGTTCGGCGTCATGTCGTCGATGACGCCGAACTCCTCGGCCGCGGCCGAGATGTTGCGCATGCCCACCTGCTGGGCCAGCCGCACCGTCATGGCGTTGCGGGACAGCTCCAGGCCCTTCCTCAGGGTCTGTGGACCGTAGAAGCGCCGGTCATAGTTCTGGGGCGCCCAGCGGCCGCCGTTGGCCCCGCCGGGGAAGCTGATCGGCCCATCGACGATGATCGAGGCGGGGGTGAAGTCGCCCTCCAACGCCGTGGCGTACACGAACGGCTTGAAGGCCGAGCCGGGCTGCCGCTCGGCCTGGGTGGCGCGGTTGAAGCTGGAGAGAGCATAGGAATAGCCGCCGACCATCGCCAGCACCCGGCCGGTCTGCGGCTCCATCGCCACCAGGGCGCCGTTGACCGCCGGCACCTGTTTCAGGGCGTACTGACCACCCGAGGGCTCGACGAAGATCAGGTCGCCGCGTTCGAGTCCTCGACCCGCGTTCGCCCAGGCCACGTCGGCGGACAGCAGCGTTCCGGTCTCGTCCGTGGCGGCCAGGCGGATGCGGACCGTGCTGCCCTCGGCGCTCTCGACGGCGGCGGCGCGCCATTCGCGGCGCTCCGGCGGGGTGGTCTCGTCGGCGGCGGCCTCCTGCCAGCCCTCGGTGAAGTCGGTCTCACCCCAGGCCCCGCGCCAGCCGTGGCGGCGGTCGTAGTCCTCCAGCCCCTCCATCAGGGCGCGGCGCGCGGCGCTCTGCAGCTCGGGATCGAGCGTGGTGCGCATGTAGAAGCCGCCGGCGTTGATGTCCTGGCCGAACAGGCCCAGCGCCCGCCGACGCGCCTCCTCCACGAAGAAGTCGGCGTCCTGATACTGGGCGCGGCGCGGCGCGTCCTGGGTGACCAGAGGCCTGGCCACGGCGGCCTGATAGTCAGCGTCGGTCAGCCAGCCGACCCGGTTCATCTGACCCAGCACCCAGTTACGCCGCTGGGTCGCCGCCTCGGGATTGCGCTTGGGGTGGTAGTTGGACGGCCCCTTGGGCAGGGCGGCGAGGAAGGCCGCCTCCTCCGGCGCCAGCTGCTCCAGAGACTTGCCGAAATAATTGAAGGCGGCCGAGGCCACCCCATAGGAGCGGTAGCCGAGGTAAATCTCGTTCAGATACAGCTCGAGGATCTGCTGCTTCGACAGCACCGCCTCCAGCCGGCTGGACAGGATCGCTTCCTTCAGCTTGCGGCTGAGGGTCGTCTCGTTGGTCAGCAGAACGTTCTTGGCCACCTGCTGGGTGATGGTCGAGCCGCCCTCGAGGCGCCGGCCGCTGACCACGTTGAAGACGTTCTTGAACATGGCCCGGCCCAGGCCGCCCACGTCGATGCCGCCGTGGTTGAAAAAGTTCCGGTCCTCCGCCGCCAGGAAAGCGCGAATGACCGGCTCCGGAATCTCCTCATAGGGCACATAGATGCGGCGCTCCTGCGAATACTCGCCGATCAGGGTGCCGTCGCCGGCGTAAACGCGCGTTGCGGTCGCCGGCCGGTACTCCGCCAGGTCCGAGGCGTCGGGCAGGTCATGGAACATCCAGGCCGCATAGACGGCCGCGATGACGCCCAGGACGGCGATGCCGGCCAGGATCGCCATGGCCGCCGCCACGTACCAGCGCTCGCCGATCGCCTTCACGCCACGCTCCGCACTCGCGCCCCCGCGCCACTCGCCCGAGTGACCGCTTTAGCCCGCGTCGGGGGGCGGTGGGAAGGGCGTCGGCTGTGTCGATTTCCGACTCAGACCCTCTTAACCCCCAGGTGCGACAAGGTGACTGACGACGACAACGTCGGAGTGTGCAGTTGCGTCCCTGGTGGCGAGAATTCCGGAACGACGAAGGCGGCGCCATCGCGCTGAAGTTCGCCTTCATCGTGCCGCCTCTCGCGCTGCTGATCGCTGCCGCGGTGGACCTGCGCGCCGTGGCGGCCCAGCGCGCCGACTTCCAGCAGGTGGCCGAGGCGGCAGCCCTGGCCGGTGCCGGCGAGATGTCGATGGCCGTGTCCGACGAGGTCGCCATCGAGCGCGCTAAGGCCTTCGCCGAAGCCCAGCTGGCCGATTCGGCCTATGTCGCCCTCGTTGAGCCGACCATCGAGCCGATGGGCTCCACGCGGGTGCTCGATGTCGAGATTTCAACCAAGCGGCCGTCCTTCTTTGGCAACCTGCTGCCGCCGGGCGGATGGGATGTGCGCGCCTCCGCTGCGGCGGCCTCAGTGTCCAAGGTGCCGCTGTGCGTGATCGCCAGCGGCGCCTCGGATCGCAAGGACAAGGTGATCCTGATCGCCGATCAGGGCATCATCACCGCCCCGGCCTGCCTGATCCACTCCAACTACGACATTGACGCGGGCAAGGGGCAGATCAGCGCCAGCCTGGTCCAGGCCGTCACGACCGCGCGCGGCTCGATCCTGCCCAGCGCCAATGTCGGCGCAGTGCCCCTCGACGATCCCTTCGCCGCCGCCGCCATCATCGATCAGCAGAGCTGCTCGGGGGTCAAGGAAGAGAAGATCACCTTTGAGAGCGGCTTTCACACCATTCCCGCCGGCGTCCATTGCGGCGGCTTCCAGATCAAGAAGACGGCCCAAGTCACCCTTGCGGCCGGGGACCACTATTTTCTGAAAGGCGATCTTGAAGTCGATGATGACGCACGTCTGGTCGGCGTTGACGTAGCCCTTGTTTTCGACCGGGACTCGAAATCGGACTTCAAGGGCAAATCCAGCATCGATCTGGACGGACGCAAGGCCGGGCCGTTCGCTGGATTCGTCATCATCACCACGCGTCAGAACGACCACGACTTCAAGATTAACTCCGATCGCGTGAGCCGCCTCCTGGGCGTGCTTTACATCCCCGCGGCGCGGCTCTTCATCGAGGGTGGAAAGGACATCGCCAAAGATTCCGACTGGACGGTGATCGTGGCGGAATCGATCGAACTGAAAGGCTCTCCGTCGCTCTTCATCAACGCCAACTACGCGGGCTCGGACGTCCCGGTGCCCGACGGGGTCGGGCCGCGACAGGGGAATGCACGCCTCGTGCGCTGATCTTGCTCCCCCGAGCGCCCGCGCCTACCAGACCGGTCCGCGAATCGCCGCAGACTGACCTGATGCCCGCCTCTTCGCCCAGCCTCTTCGACCTCGATCCTCCGGAGCCGGAAAAGCCCGTCGCGCCGGAGCCGAAACCGGCGCCCGTCCCGCCGCCCGCCGCCAGGCCGCAGGCCCTGGCGGCGCCGGTCGCTTCGACCAGCGACTATTCCGCCTCGTCCATCGAGGTGCTGGAGGGGCTGGAGCCCGTCCGCAAACGCCCCGGCATGTACATCGGCGGAACCGACGAGCGGGCGCTGCATCACCTGTTCGCCGAGGTCCTCGACAACGCCATGGACGAGGCGGTGGCCCGCCACGCCAAGCGGATCGAGGTCGAGCTGGACGCCGAGGGCTTCCTGTCGGTGCGCGACGACGGGCGCGGCATTCCGGTCGATCCGCACCCCAAACATCCCGGCAAGTCGGCGCTGGAGGTGGTGATGACCGTGCTCCACTCGGGCGGCAAGTTCTCGGGCAAGGCCTATGAGACCTCGGGCGGCCTGCACGGCGTCGGCGTGTCGGTGGTCAACGCCCTGTCCGAGCGGCTGGACGTCACCGTCTGGCGCGACGGCCATGAATGGCGCCAGTCCTTCAGCCGTGGCCATGTCCTGGCCCCCGTCGAACAGGTCGGCCCCAGCCGCAAGCGCGGCACCCTGATCCGCTTCCGGCCCGACGAGGAGATCTTCGGCGTCGGCGCGGCCTTCAAGCCGGCGCGGCTTTACCGCATGGCGCGGTCCAAGGCCTATCTGTTCCGGGGCGTCGAGATCCGCTGGAAATGCGCCGCAGAGCGCATCACCGACCACACGCCCGAAGAGGCCGTGCTGCACTTCCCCGGTGGTCTGGCCGACGCCCTCAGCGAGCGCATCGGTGAGATTGACACCGTCACCCCGACCTTCGCCGGTCGAGTGGAGCGGCAGGGCGAGGCGGGCGCCGTGGAATGGGCCGTGACCTGGAGCCCGATCGGTTTCGGCGAGGCCGACGGTTTCGTCAGCTCGTATTGCAACACCGTCTCCACGCCCGACGGCGGCACGCACGAAGCCGGCTTCCGAGCCGCCCTGGTCAAGGGGCTCAAGGCTTATGGCGAGCTGATCAATGACAAGCGGGCCGCCATCGTCACGGCCGAGGACGTGATCGCCAACGCCGGCGCCCTGATCTCGGTCTTCATCCGCAATCCGGAATTCCAGGGCCAGACCAAGGACCGCCTGTCCTCGCCCGAGGCGGCGCGACTGGTCGAGCAACTGGTGCGCGACCCGCTGGATCACTGGCTGACCGAGAGTCCGAAACAGGCGAGCATCCTGTTGGGCTTCGTCATCGACCGGGCCGAGGACCGGCTGAAGCGCCGCAAGGACAAGGAGGTCCAGCGCGCCGCCGCGACCCGCAAGCTGCGCCTGCCCGGCAAGCTCTCGGACTGCACCCGTCAGGCGGCGGAGGGCACCGAGCTGTTCATCGTCGAGGGCGACTCGGCCGGCGGCTCGGCCAAGCAGGCGCGGGATCGCAACACCCAGGCCATCCTGCCCCTGCGCGGCAAGATCCTGAACGTCGCCTCGGCCACCGCCGACAAACTCAGGGCGAACGTCGAACTGTCCGACCTGGCCCTGGCCCTCGGCGTCCAGCCGGGCGCGCGGTTCAACATCGACGACCTGCGTTATGAGCGGATCGTCATCATGACCGACGCCGACGTCGACGGCGCGCACATCGCGGCGCTGCTGATCACCTTCTTCTGGCGGACCATGCCCGAGGCGATCCGCCAGGGCCGGGTGTTCATGGCCCTGCCGCCGCTCTACCGGATCCAGGCCGGTCCTTTGAGCGAATACGCCCGCGACGACGCCCACCGCGACGAACTGCTGGAGACGGTGTTCAAGGGCAAGAAGGTCGAGATCGGCCGGTTCAAGGGTCTGGGCGAGATGATGGCCTCCCAGCTGAAGGAGACCACCATGGACCCGCACAAGCGGACCCTGGCCAAGGTCACCGTCCCGGACGCCGAAGCCGACATCGAGGATCTGGTCGAACGCCTGATGGGCAAGCGCGCCGAGGCCCGCTTCCAGTTCATCCAGGAAAACGCGAAGTTCGCGGCGGCCGACCTGGACGTTTGAGGCTTAGTCGGCGGGCTCCGTCTCGGTCTCATTGGCGATCTGGGCCAGCACCGAATTGAGCAGGTCGTCGAAGTCTCCGGTTCGCGCCACCGCGCGCAAGGCCGAGAGATTGTCGCTGATCGACTGCCCGCTGCGCACCACCAGGGGCAGATAGGTGGCCAGCACCGAAGCCGACGGCAAGCTGAGATCGCCGTGGTCTTCGACGGCGTAGCCGAACCGCCGCATCACCGGCGCGGTCAGCAGTTCGACCATCTGCGCCTCACTGGCCGAAAGGTACCGCTTGTACCGGCTGGCGGCCGCGGCCACGCCCGATACCACCTTGACCCGCCCGCCCGGCGCGTCGTCCCCAAATGACGAGTTGCTCAGCACCCCCTTGTCCAGGCTCGCCCAGTCGTAGGCGCCGGGGTCGAGGTTCAGGAAGGTCAGCACCCGCTCCATCTGCCCACGCTGGTCGGCCACCAGATCCTCGTAGCGCAACACGAGAACCGCGGGATCGTCGGCATGGCGCTCGGCGAAACGGGCCATGTTGAGGATGTCGTGGATGATGCTCAGGTTTCGCGTCGGCGCCTGGCTCAGCGTCCGGAACTTGTGCGAGGCCACCACGTCACGCGGGTCGCGAATCATCACGACCAGCCGGGCGTTTGGGAACTGCTCGCGAAACAGCAGGAACTCGTTGCGAATGCCGGTGTATTTGACGCCGAACCGCGTCGTCGCCTCGATCGGACAGCGGGTGACCGAGGCCAGGCGCTCGCGCAGCTGGCGGACCATCTCCGTGGCGAGCTCGACCTCGCTCGATACCAAAACGTCCCCGATGTTGACCGTCCGCCCGAAAGTCGGAAGCCAAGCCGGGTCTTCCACTGAGGCGCGATAGGGCTTGCTGTTCCTCAGCATCATCAGCCCGTGGCGGAAGGTCGGCATGCCCTCCATCGAAAAGACGACGTCCGGATGCCGCCGCGTCCGGGTGAGGCGCGAATAGAGCAGGTCCGACAGAAGCGATGTGCCCGAGCGCATCGTTCCGGTCACGAAGAACACCTTGCCGTCGACGGCCTGTTCAGCTCTCATTGACCTCTCTCCCCCGCCCCGCCCATCAGCAATAGCCGCGCGCGCTCAGCCACGCCTCCAGCCGCTCCGCCAGAGCGTCCGCGCTGTCCTCCTGGGTGTCCAGCGTCAGCTCGGCGGTCTCCGGCGGCTCGTAGGGCGAATCCAGGCCGGTGAAATTGGCGATCTCGCCCCGCAATGCCTTGGCGTAGAGGCCCTTGGGATCGCGTTCGGCGCAGACATCGAAGGGGGTGTCGACGAAAATCTCCACGAACTGACCCTCGGGCATCAGCTCGCGCGCCATGCGCCGCTCGGCCCGGAAAGGTGAGATGAAGGAGACGATGACCAGCAGGCCCGCCTCGGCCATCAGCTTGGCCACCTCGGCCACGCGGCGGATGTTCTCGACCCGGTCGACCTCTGTGAAGCCCAGGTCGCGGTTCAGCCCGTGTCGCACATTGTCGCCGTCCAGGATGAAGGTGTGCCGCCCTTGGGCGTGGAGCTTCTTCTCCAGCAGGTTGGCGATGGTCGACTTGCCCGACCCCGACAGGCCCGTGAACCACAGCACCGCCGGCTTCTGGTGCTTAAGCGCCGCCCGCGCCTCCGCATCCACCGTGATCGCCTGCCAATGCACATTGGCCGCGCGCCGCAGCGGATGCAGGATCATTCCCGCCCCCGCCGTGGCGTTGGTCATCCGGTCGATCAGGACGAAGGCGCCCGTCACCCGGTTGTCGTCATAGGGATCGAAGGCGATGGGCGCCTGGGTCGACAGGTTGCACAGACCGATCTCGTTCAGGTCGAGCGACTTGGCGGCCTCGTGGGCGAAGCTGTTGACGTCCTGGCGATGCTTCAGCTCGGTGACGGTGGCCGGGACCTGGTCGGTTTCTGTGCGCAGCCAGTAGGAACGGCCCGGAAGCATGGGCTGCTCGTCCATCCAGACGATGTGGGCGGAAAACTGGTCGGCGACCTCGGGCCGCTCGGTCGGGCGGCACAGCATATTGCCGCGCGACGCCTCCACCTCGTCCGCCAGCACCAGAGTCACCGCTTGGCCCGCCGTCGCGCGTTCTTGATCGCCATCCGGGCCGACGATGCGGCTGATACGGGTCGAGACGCCCGACTTGGCCACAGTGACCGGATCACCGGTCGCGATCTCGCCCGACGCCACCGTTCCGGCGAAGCCGCGGAAGTCCAGATTGGGCCGCGACACATACTGGATCGGCAATCGGAACGGCGCGGCGCCCGCCCGGTCCGCCGTCGGCGCTCGCTCCAGCAGTTCGATCAGCGTCGGCCCGTCGTACCAGCCCAGCCGGTCCGACCGCTCGGCGATGTTGTCGCCGTACCGGGCCGAGAGCGGAATGGCCTCGACCCGCTCTAGGCCCAGATGCGCGGCCACCTCGGCGTAATCCGAGACGATGTCGTCGAACACGGCCTGGTCGAAGCCCATCAGATCGATCTTGTTCACCGCCAGGACGACGTGACGGATGCCCAGCAGCGACGCGATGAAGGAATGCCGCCGCGTCTGGGTCAGCACGCCCTTGCGCGCATCGACCAGCACGATGGCCAGGTCGGCGGTCGAGGCGCCGGTGGCCATGTTGCGGGTGTACTGCTCGTGCCCCGGCGTATCCGCCACGATGAACTTGCGCGCGGGCGTGGCGAAGAAGCGATAGGCCACATCGATGGTGATGCCCTGTTCACGCTCGGCCTCCAGCCCGTCGACGAGCAGAGCGAAGTCGATGTCGTCGCCGGTCGTGCCGTGCTTGCGCGAGTCCCGTGCCAGCGCATCCGCCTGATCCTCGAAGATCTGGCGCGTCTCATGCAGCAGCCGCCCGATCAGGGTCGACTTCCCGTCATCGACCGATCCGCAGGTGATGAAGCGCAGCAGCGTCGTCTCTGTTGTCGGGGTTTGGGCCATCAGAAATAGCCCTCGCGCTTCTTCTTCTCCATTGATCCCGCCTCGTCGCGGTCGATCAGCCGTCCCTGCCGTTCTGAGGTGCGCGAGACCTGCATCTCGGCGATGATGTCGTCGAGGCTCGCCGCCTCGGACTCGATCGCCCCGGTCAGGGGATAGCAGCCCAGGGTGCGGAACCTCACCACGCGCTGTTCGACGCTTTCGCCGGAGCGCAACACCATCCGCTCGTCGTCGGCCATGATCAGCATGCCGTCGCGCTCGACCACCGGCCTCGGCTTGGCGAAATACAGTGGCACGATCGGGATGGCCTCGCGCTGGATGTACTGCCACACGTCCAGCTCGGTCCAGTTCGACAGCGGAAATACCCGCATCGACTCGCCCTCGGCCACGCGCGTGTTGAACACCCGCCACATCTCCGGCCGCTGGTTCTTGGGGTCCCAGCCGTGGTTGCGGTCGCGGAAGGAGAATATCCGCTCCTTGGCCCGCGACTTCTCCTCATCGCGCCGGGCGCCCCCGAAGGCCGCGTCATAGCGGCCTGCATCCAGCGCCTGGCGCAGCCCCAGGGTCTTCATCACATGGGTGTGGACGCTCGATCCATGGCTGAACGGACCGACCCCGTCGCGCACGCCGTCCGGGTTCATGTAGACCTTCAGGTCCAGCCCATGTTCCGCCGCCATTCGGTCGCGGAAGGCGATCATCTCGCGAAACTTCCAGCCGGTATCGACGTGCAGCAGCGGGAACGGGATCGGGCCGGGCGCGAAGGCCTTGATCGCCGTATGCAGCAGCACCGACGAATCCTTGCCGATCGAATACAGCATCACCGGCCGCGCGCAGGTCGCCGCCACCTCGCGGAAGATGTGGATCGCCTCGGCTTCGAGGGCGTCGAGATGCGACAGGGCCATGAACCGTCCGGACGGCGAAAAGACGCGGGACCGCTGGCTACGCGCTTCCCGGCGGTCGGACAAGTTGGACGCTCCAGGATGCGCCTGAAACCGCGAGCTCTCTCCATTGTGCAGCGGCGCTGTCTCCGGGCCAACTCGATCTTGTCATCCCGGAAGCCGCCTCGGCGGCTATCCGGGACGAGGCCGGCCGCGCGTGACGTTGGCCCCGGCTCTCCGCTGCGCTTCGGCCGGGATGACAAACCATGTTGAGAGTATCCGACCCTAGTCGCTACCCATTCACCTCGAACCGGTAGCGCAGCGAAGCAAAACCCTGGGCCGGCACGGTGACGCGAAACACGGTCAGGCCGGAGTCCGCCACCTGGCTGGCG
>CAXBPJ010000013.1:0-11508 GCA_963977325.1 uncultured Brevundimonas sp.
CCCGGTCAAAGGGCAGAGCCGGCGCCGTCGCGAACGCCGCGCCCAGCCTCAGGGTCGCCCCCTGCCGCTCGCCCGCCTTGACCGCCGCCCGCGCCGCCGCCAGCACTTCGGGCGCATGGCGGTCCAGCGCCTCGACGAACACGCGCGCAGGCCCAACGAAAACTCCGATGTTCCACAGGCCGCCGCCCTCGATCAGCCGCGCCGCCTCGACCGGCTCCGGCTTCTCCACGAACCGGGCGACCTCGCCCTCCGAGCCGTCGCGCGGCACGATGTATCCGAACGCGGCGGAGGCCTTTCGCGGTTTCAGTCCCATCACGCAGATTGATTGGGTGTCATCGGCCAGGCCCACCGCCCCGCGCGTGGCCTGCTGAAAGCGCTCATCGGCCGGAATGTAGTGGTCCGCCGGCGCCACGATCATGACACCCTCGGCGTCCTCGGCCAGCACTTCCAGCGCCGCCGCCGCGATCGCCCCCGCCGTGTCGCGGGGTTCGGGCTCCAGGATCAACCGCCCATCAACGCCAGCCGCGTCGAGCGTCTCGCCGATCAGAATTTCATGGTCAGGTCCTGCCAGGATACGGAGCGGCCCCAAGGGCGAAACCCGGTCGATTGTCTGTCTGAGAAGGCTGCGGGGCCCACCGAAGGCGACAAAGGGCTTGGGCCGATCCGGCCGCGACAGCGGCCACAGCCGCGCCCCGCCGCCGCCACACAGCACGACCGGATACAGCCTCACCGGCCCTGTTCGACAGCTGTCGCCATCGCCCGTCTCCCCTGTCCCGGCGCGACTATTGCGCAGGGTCGCCGGAAAGGCGAATCAGTGCTCAGGGGGGCTCACTCCACCAGGCTCCAGTCCATCGGCGTGCCCTTCGCGGCCGCTTGGGTCACCCTCCGGCCCAGCAGTTCGCGATAGTGGCGCGGGTGCAGACCGTCGCCCGGCCGCACCGACCGCAGGTTGGCGGAGGTCAGCACGTCGCCCGCCGCCATGTCCTGAGCAATGAACAGGCTGCGGCCGAAGCGGGCGTTCCTGGCGGCCTGGCCTTCGGGGCCGTAGCGCACGCGGCCCAGAGCGGCCTCGGCCGTCCGCACCGCCGACACCATGCCGCCGAATTCCTGCGGCGTCAGGCTGAAACTGGCGTCCGGTCCCCCTACGGCGCGGTCCAGGATGAAATGTTTCTCCACCAGCCGCGCGCCCAGCGCCACGGCGGCGACCGCCACGGCCTCGTCCATGGTGTGGTCCGACAGGCCGACCCGGCACCCGAACCGCGCCGCCATGTCGGGCAGGGTGGCCAGGTTGGCGTCCTTCGGCTCGGCCGGATAGGCCGAGGTGCATTTCAGCAGGGTGATGTCGTCGTTCCCGGCGCTGCGGCAGGCCGCCACAGCCTCCTGGATCGCCGCCTCGTCGGCGATGCCGGTCGACATCACCATCGGCCGACCCTTGGCCGCGGCGTATTCGATCAGGGGAATGTCGGCGATCTCGAACGAGGCGATCTTGTACATCGCCGGCGCCAGATCCTCGAGGAAGTCCACCGCCGTGAAATCGAAGGGAGAGGAGAAGAAAGCGATGCCGTTTCTCTCCGCCTCGTCGCGGATCGGCCGATGCCATTCCCAGGGTGTCATCGCCTCGGCGTAAAGGTCGTGCAGGGTGCGGCCGTCCCACAGGGTGCCGCCGGCGATCCGGAACGGCTTGGTATCGCAATCCAGGGTGATGGTGTCGGGCGTATAGGTCTGCAGCTTGATGGCGTCGGCGCCCGCCTGGGCGGCCGCACGTACTGTGTCGAGGCAGACGTCGAGCGAGCCGCCGTGGTTCGCTGACAGTTCGGCGATGATGAAGACCCTGTCCGGCCAGATGAAGCTCATTGCGTGCGTCCTCGCCAGTCGTGGTCAGAGAGGCTCATCTCGATCATGGCCTCGTCGCGGGACAGCAGCGTGTCGCGGAACCCGAAGCGGGTGTAAAGCGCGATCGCGGCGGCGTTGTCGCGCCGCACCTCGAGCGTGAAGAGGCGCAATCCCTCACGATCGAAGGCCACGCCGCAGATGGCGTCGAGCAGCCGGCCCCCCAAACCGCGCTCGTCACGCTCCGGATTGCGATACAGGCCCAGTTCGCCGGTTCGCGCCTTGCGGTCGATGCGATGGATCGACGCCACCCCGGCCACGCCCGCCACGTCGCGCGCCAGGAAGTTGCGGTTGCGAGTGTCCGCCGCCTGGCCGTCCATGAAGCGCACATGAGTATCCCAGGAGATGTCGCCGCCGGTCGCCATCCACCGTGACACCTCGGGGTGGATGCGCATGCGCCACACCCGGCGCCGATCCTCTTCCGACAACCGGGCGAAGGGGGTCAGACCGCCAGTTCCAGACAATCGATCAGCCGCACCGCGCCCAGCCCGTCGACGGCTTCCTGAGAGCGCTCGCTCACGGCCGATCGCTCATCGCATCCCTGGAGTGTCTGGCAGGCTTGGGACAGTCGCTCCGCAAAGTCCGGCTCATTCCAAACGCCGGCGTCGACGAAGCCGACGAGCCCGGGCCAACCCCGACGATTAAGCCGCTGATTGTCCGCCACCCCGACCATCACCGTGGGCGCGCCGCAGCGAGCCAGCTCCCACAGCGTCTGGCCCGCCGCGCTGATCGCCAGGTCGCAGGCCGACATCTCAGCGCGCATCTCACCCGCTGACAGTCGGCCCAGCGCTCGCGCGCCCGCCGGCGCCGTGTCGGCCCCCGCCAACCGGATATCGGCGTCAGGAAAGACGCGGCGGGCGATCGTCGCAATGTGGCCGCCCAGATCGCGGGCGTCGGTGCCGCCCATGATCACCAAGACCCGCTCGACCTCGGCGCGGATCGCGCCCCTCGGCGCCGGAGTGCGAAAGGCGCGCCTCAACGGTTGCCAGTCGGGACCCACCAGCCATTCCGCCCCATCGCCCGGCGGCGGTTCTCCCTCGGGAACGGCGTTGATCACCAGGCCGCCGCCGTAGGCGATGCGGCGCAGGTCATCCACGAAGGCGACCGGCGCGGCGCCGGCAGCCAGCCGAGCCGCTTCGGGCGGCTCGACAGCATAGGAATCGACGATGATCGCATCGCTGCCCTTGGCGACGTTCACCGCTTGGCCGAGCCACGGATGGACCGCCACCGCGCCGAAATCCCGCGCCGCCGGTTCGGCCAGATCGTCGCCGTCGATGACCCAGGCCACCTCGCCGCCGCGGGCCAGCCATTCCTCGGCATAGGCGCCGCAGCGGACGACATGGCCTAGCCCCTTATGGCGTCCGCCTTCGGTCAGGATAAGCAGGCGACGCCCGGCCAGGCTCATGCCGATCCCCGCCGCAGAGCGAACTTCATCTCGGCCAGCCGCCAGTCGTCCTCGGTGTCGATGTCCTGAACCTCGGTGGCGTCGAGCACCAGACTGGCGCCCCGGCTCGCCAGAATCGGCAGACGCCGCCTGATCGTGTCGCGTCTTAGCCAGTAGAACTGCCCGGCGTCATGATATCTCGCTTCGAGATCCTGCGACCGGACGGTGTAGGCGGCGGGATCGACCATGGCCGTGGCGCCGTCCGTCGCTCGGGCGAGGGCGCGCTGGATCGGCGCGCCATAGGCGACGACGGGAAAGACGCTGTCCCAGTCGCCGGCCTCGATCAGATCGCGTCCCTCGCTCAGCCTCTCCGGCGTCGTCAGGGCGGCGGTGGCCAGCAAACAGCAGATCAGCTCGGGATCGAAACCCATCTCCGTCAGCCTGTCCTGCACCTCGCCGAGCACATCGATCAGGCCTGTATGATCGTCGGCGGTGGCGGCGCTGCGCAGGAAAGGAACCTCGGCGCCCGACCCCCGCGCCACGTTCGCGATCTCTTCGTCGTCCGTGGAGACGATCACCCTGTCGAACAGTTGGGATGCGATCGCCGCCGCGATCGGCCAGGCGATCATCGGCCGTCCGGCGAAGTCGCGAATGTTCTTGCGGGGAATCCGCTTGGAACCGCCACGGGCCGGGATGACGCAGATCGCCATCTCGTTCAGCCGAGCGAGCGTACCGCCTGGATGACCTGCGCGACCTCGGCGTCGGTCATGGCGGGGAACAGCGGCAGGCTGAGGCACTGATCATACCAAGCCTCGGCGTTGGGGAAGGGGCCCTGTCGTTTCTGGGCCCGGCGCCAGGGCTGGGTGTGGACGGGGATGTAGTGAACCTGGCTGCCGACGCCACGCCCGGCCAGTTCGGCCATCACCGTGGTTCGGTCGCGGCCCAGGGCGGCGAAATCCAGCCGCACCGCGAACAGGTGCCACGCCACCCGCTGATCGCCCGCGTCCGGCGGCAGGGTCAGCCAGTCCAGATCGGCGAAGGCCTGACGATAGGCCGCTATGATCTCTCGCCGGCGAGCGACGAAACCGTCCAGCTTGCTCAGCTGGCTCGACCCCAGGGCGGCTTGCAGGTCGGTCATCCGAGCGTTCAGCCCAAGGGTCTGCTGCTCGTGGAACCAGGGCCCGTCATTTCTGTGCATTCGGGCGGCATCGCGGACGATGCCGTGCGATCGCAGCGAGACCAGCCGGGCGTGAAGCTCGGGATCATTGGTGGTGATCGCCCCGCCTTCGCCGGTCGTCATGGTCTTGACCGGATGGAAGGAGAAGACGGTCAGGTCCGAGTGCCGACAGCTGCCGATCCGGCCGCCGTCGGCATAGTCCGAGCCGATGGCGTGGGCGGCGTCCTCGACGATCTTCAGGCCTCGGCTGCGCGCGATCTCGGAGATGGCCGCCATGTCGCACGGCAGGCCGGCGAAATGCACTGGCGCCACCAGCCGTGTCTGCGGCCCGATCGCCGCGTCCAGGGCGCGCGGCGACAGGTTCACCGTCTCGGGGTCGACGTCGGCGAAGACTGGCTCTAGGCCCACCTGCTCCATGGCGCTGGCGGTGGCGACAAAGGTGATCGGGCTGGTGATTCCCTCGCCGGCGCCGAGCTCCAGCGCCGCATAGGCCAGTTGCAGTCCCAGGGTCGCATTGGCGACGGCCACGCAGTGCTTCGCCCCGACGTAGGCGGCGATCTCGGCCTCGAACGCCTCGACGCGCGGCCCTTGGGTCAGGAAGGGCGAATGCAGCGCGGCCAGGACGGCGGCCTCGTCGTCGGCGTCGATCGTTTGGCGGCCGTAGGGGATCATGGGGAGTCTCGATCAACGATCAGATGAATCTGGAGGAGCCGGAGGATTGTAGCAAGGGCGCGTCCTTACCCCTCACTCAGCGAGCCGCCGCGTGACGAGCGCGACGGTCGAATCAATGTCTGAAAACGCGCACCCCGGTGAAGGCCATGGCCAGCCCCGCCTCGTCGGCGGCGGCGATGACCTCGGCGTCGCGCATGGCGCCGCCCGGCTGGATCACCGCCGTGGCCCCGGCCGCCGCCGCTTCAAGCAAGCCGTCGGGGAAGGGGAAGAAGGCCTCGGACGCACAGGCCGACCCTCGCGCCAGGGAATGCGCCAGCCCCTTGGCCTCGCCCGCCTCTCGCGCCCGCAGCGAGGCGATGCGGGCCGAGTCGCGCCGGTTCATCTGGCCGGCGCCGATGCCCGCCGTCTGGCCGTCCCTGGCATAGACGATGGCGTTGGATTTCACATGTTTGGCCACGGTGAAGGCGAACAGCATGTCCTCGATCTCAGCCGGCGTCGGCTGGCGACGGGTGACGAACTTGAGGTCCGCCGCCGTCAGCCGCGACCGATCGCGTCCCTGCACCAGGAAGCCGCCGGACACCGAACGGAACACCTCGCCCGCCGCCAGCGGATCGGGCAGGCCGTCGGTCAGCAACAGGCGCAGGTTCTTCTTGGCCGCGAACACCTCCTGCGCGCCCTCGTCGGCGCCCGGCGCGATCACCACCTCGGTGAAGATGCCGGTGATGGCCTCGGCGTCGGCCGGGGTCAGGGGCCGGTTGACCGCCACCACCCCGCCGAAGGCCGAGACGCTGTCGCATTCCAGCGCCCGCGCATAGGCCTGGCCCAGGTCGGCGCCGACCGCCACGCCGCACGGATTGGCGTGTTTGACGATGACGCAGGCCGGGGCCTCGAACTCGGCCACCAGCTCATAGGCCGCGTCGGCGTCGGCGATGTTGTTGTAGCCCAGCGCCTTGCCCTGCAGCTGGCGGGCGTTGGCCACGCCGGGGCGCGCCTCGCCGGTGACGTAGAAGGCCCCTGCCTGATGCGGGTTCTCGCCATAACGCAGGGTCTGGGCCAGCCGCCCGCTGATCGACTTGCGCGCCGGCGCCGCATCTTCGACCTGTCCCGCGAACCAGCCCGAGACGGCGGCGTCATAGGCGGCGGTGCGGCCAAAGGCGCGCGCGGCCAGACGCTTGCGCAGCGCCAGGGTCGTGGCCCCTTCGGCGGTGATCGCCTCCACCACCTCGTCCACCCCCGCCTTGTCGACGCAGACGGCGACATAGCCGTGATTCTTGGCCGCCGAACGGATCATGGCCGGGCCGCCGATGTCGATGTTCTCGACTGCGGCGTCGAAGCCGCCGCCCCCCGCCACCGTCGCCTCGAACGGATAAAGGTCGATCCAGACGATATCGATGGCTCCGATGCCGTACGCCTGCATCGCCTCGGCATGGGCCGGCGCGTCGCGCACCCCCAGCAGGCCGCCGTGAACGATGGGATGCAGGGTCTTGACCCGCCCGTCCATCATCTCCGGAAAACCGGTCAATTCGGCCACGTCCCTGACGTCGAGGCCCAGCGCCGCGATCGCCGCCCGCGTGCCGCCCGTCGAGACCAGTTCGACGCCTGCGCCGGCCAAGGCTCGCGTCACGGCCTCCAGCCCGGTCTTGTCCGACAGGGAGATCAGCGCGCGCTTCGGCGTCACGCGGTCGGGCGCGGGCGGAAAGTCGGGGGCGGCGGGCATGGCGGCCTCATCAGGGATGCGTCAGGGGAGGGACGCCGCCGCCTCTAGCATCCCAGACTTCTTGCGTCAGCGGCCGACCTTCAGCCGCCGCGCATTGGCCGTCGTCGCCGCATGCAGCGGAGCCAGCGCCGCTCCTTGCGCCTTCAGCATCATCGCCGATGCGTCCAGCGCCCCGCTCCACGCCCGGCCCCACAGGCCCATCGCATAGTCGGTCTGCGCCGCCGCCATTGCCGACAGGTCCCGCGCCGCCAGCACCCGGTTCAGCGCCGTCCCCGCCAACCGCGCCTCATCCTCGACGGCCCGCCCGGCCTCGGCCAGCATCTCGGCCCCGCCCGCCGCCAGCCGTCCGCCGGCCAGGGCGAAGGCCTCTACCTTCTCCGAGCCCATCAGGTTCAGTTCCAGCACATCGGCGCGCCGCGGGTCGTCCAGCGCCGCCCGCGCGATCTCCAGCCGCCGCGCCACCACGGCCGCCGTGGCCTCGGCCATCTCGCGCCCCAGCGCGGCCTGTCGCGCGCCTTCGCGAGCGAGGCTCTCGAGGCTCGTCGGCTCACCCATGCCCATGTACCGGCGCGGCCAGCGGCGGCCGTTCGAACCCCGGAGCCTGCTCGGCCCCAAACGCCCGTACCTCCTTGAGCAAGGCCGGCGCCGCCAGATCGATGATCTGGCGCCCCAGCTCCGGGCTGGCCAGGCTGGGATCTGAACCGATCCGCCCGTCGGGAAACCGCGCGCGATAGTCCAGGGCGTCGCGGATCGGCCCCACCGGCGCGATGCGGGGCACGCACTCGCCGGTCCGCGCGCTCTCGGGCCAGCGCGCCTGGGTCACTGAGATCTCCGACGGCGTCGCGTGCATGCCGTGCCCCGACGGGAACAGCCGGTTGCACAGCGCCAGCACCCCCGGCAGCTCCCACCAGTTCCTCAGGGACAGCATGAACCCCGGCCGCTCCTCCATCAGCGACCAGTCGGCGTTGATCTCCGCGAACGCCGCCTCGATCGTCGCCACATTCCCCCCGTGGCCGTTCAGGAAGTAGATCCGCTCGAACCCGTGCCGCGTCAGGCTGGCGACCCAGTCCTGGATCGCCGCCATGAAGGTCGAGGGCCTCAGGGTGATCGTCCCCCCGAACGCCAGGTGATGCTGGGCCATGCCGATGTTGAAGGTCGGCGCCACAATCAGATCGCCGTCCATCCCCTCGGCCGCCTCGGCGATGATCTGCGGACACATCCAGTCGGTGCCCAAGAGGCCCGTCGGCCCGTGCTGCTCGTTCGAACCGATCGGAACCACCACCGTCCGCGCCAGCACGTCGCCCCGCTCGATCCGTTCCTCGATCTCGGGCCAGGTGGAAAAGGGGATCAGCATCAGGATGGAACTTTCCGGAACGTCGCCTGATCCTTTAGGGCGCGCCGCGCCCGAGCGCCACCGATCGACGTCGCTCAGGCCAGTTCCGGCCGGCTGAGCGCGCGTGGCGTGCTTTCGACGGCGGGGAGCTCGGGCAGGTCCTTCCCCTCATGATCGACCTGCAAATCCTCGAAGCGGCGGGCCGAGACCATCACCTGGCTCTCCAGCGAACCGACGAACTGATTGTACTTGCCGCTGGCTGTCTCCAGCGCCTTGCCCAGGGCCGCGACATGGCCGCCCATAACCGACAGACGCTTGTAAAGCTCCTTGCCCAGTGCGGCGACCTTGTCGGCGTTGCGGGTCTGCTCCTCGGCGCGCCAGCCATAGGCCACCGCCTTGCACAGGGCGAACAGGGTTGTCGGCGTGACGATCAGCACGCGCCGGTCCATCGCCTCACTCATCAGCTCCGGCTGTCGTTCCAGGGCGGCGGCCAGAAAGCCGTCGCCGGGCACGAACATAGCCACGAAGTCGGGTGAACCCTCGGCCTTGAACTGGTCCCAATAGGCCTTGGCTGACAGTCCCTGCATATGGCTCCGCAGGGATTGAGCGTGCCGGGCCAGACACTGGTCGCGCGTGGCGTCGTCCGGGCACTCCTGCGCTTCCAGGAAGGCGTTCAACGAGGCCTTGGCGTCGATGGCGAAGACGCCGCCGCCGGGCATCCGCACCTTGACGTCGGGTCGCCGGCGCCCCTCCTCAGTGTCCAGCGAAAACTGCTCCTCGAAGTCGAAGCGGTTGGCCAGGCCCGCCGCCTCCAACACGTTCCTGAGGGTCTGCTCGCCCCAGCGGCCCTGCACCCCCGCCCCGCGCCGCAGAGCGGCCGACAGCTTGCGCGCCTCGCCCTGGGTTTCCACCGAAGCCTGCATCAGGGCGGCGATCTGGGCCTTCAGCCCACCGGTGTCCTCGACGCGGGACTTCTCCAGCGCGGCGACGTGTTCCTGAAACTTCGTCAGCTGTTCCGCGACGGGCTTCAGCTGGGCTTCCATCCGCTCGCGCGCCAAGCGGTCCTGAGCTTGAAAGGTCTCGGTGGCGCGCGTGACCAGTTGGTCGGCGACGGCGCGGGCGGTGTCGCCCGCCTGGGCCCGGACGAGCTCGCCCATCGTATTGCGGCTCTCTTCCATCAGCTCCAGCCGGTGGATGCTGGCGGCCAGTTCGGAGCGGGCACGCTGCCAGCCCATGAAAGCCCAGGCGAAGGCTCCCGTAGCGGCGGCGGCGAGGAGGATGGCGATCAGAGCGACGGCGTTCATGCTCCGTTCTTTACGCGGAGTCGTCGCCAGGGCAAACTGGCCGCGACCTTGGGGAGGCGAACAATGGAGCAGCGGCTGTCGGCGCTCAGCCTGGAGGTCTCGGATCTGGAGCGGTCGATGCGCTTCTACCGCGCCCTGGGGTGGACGGTCAGTTCGCCGGATCCGGCCGTGGCGTTCGCCCAACTGAACGGCCTGATGCTGTCGCTGTATCGGGATCAAGCGCGCGACGCGGGGCTGGCGGCCAAGAACGACGACGCGCCCTCGGGCCGCATCTCCCCAGCTCACAATGTGCGGGAGCGCGAGGAGCTCGACGCGCTGGTGGCGCGCATGGCGGCAGCGGGCGGACGCGTGGTCACGCCCGCCCACGACACCGACTGGGGCGGCCGATCGGCCTATGTCGCCGATCCCGACGGCCATCTGTGGGAGCTGGCCTGGAATCCCTTCTGGCCGATCGACGCGGACGGTAACGTGACCCTGCCCGCGTCCTGACGCTGTCAGATCAGCAGCGGCCGGAGGCGCCGCACTGGATGCCTTCGCCGGCGGCCTCGACGTCGGCGCCGACGCCACGGACGGTGTTGCATGCCGAGACGGCCAGGGCGGCGGCGCACACCGCCAGAACCAGAACCTTGCGCATGGGATATCTCCTGAAATGAGCGAATGCCGCCGCTAATACGGTCTAGCTTGCCTTTGGTTGCGGCGGCTTGATGGCAAGCGCGCGCCAGGCTGCTAGAGCGGGCCCATGACGAAAGCGCCCCAACCCGCCCATACCGCCGCCCGCCGCCTGGTCGACACCCTGGTGATGAACGGCATCGACACGGTCTTCTGCGTGCCGGGCGAGAGCTATCTGGCCGTGCTGGACGCCCTGGCCGATGTGGAGGACAAGATCCGGGTCATCACCTGCCGCCATGAGGCGGGGGCCGCCAACATGGCCGAGGCCTATGGCAAGCTGACCGGCCGGACGGGCGTCTGCATGGTCACGCGCGGGCCCGGAGCCACCCACGCTTCGATAGGGGTGCATACGGCGCATCAGGACTCGACCCCGATGATCCTGTTCGTCGGCCAGATCGCCCTGACCGACCGCGGCCGCGGCGCCTTTCAGGAAGTCGACTACCGCCAGGTGTTCGGCGGCCTCGCCAAATGGGCGACCGAGATGGAGAGCCCCCAGCGCACGGTCGAGATCGTCGAGCGCGCCTTCGCCACGGCGCTTCAGGGCCGCATGGGCCCCGTGGTCATCGCTCTGCCCGAGGACATCCTGCACGAAGACGGCGGCCCGGCCCCGACCCGGCCGGTGATCCCGGCCCGCTCGGCTCTCCCGACCGCCTTCCTCGACCAGCTGCGCGAGCGACTGGTCAAGGCAGAGCGCCCCCTTCTTGTCCTGGGCGGCTCGGGCTGGACGATCGAGGCGGCCGGCGCCATCGGCGACTGGGCCGAGCGTCTGGGTCTGCCGGTCTCCCTGTCTTTTCGCAGAAAAGATATCCTTTCAAATGACCGCGCCAATTACGCCGGCGACCTGGGCCTGGGCTGCAACCCCAAATTGATGGCCCGCGCCCGCGAGGCCGATCTGCTGATCGCCGTCGGCGCTCGGCTCGGCGAGAATCCGACCCAGGGCTACACCCTGTTCGACCGCGCCCGCACCGCCCAGACCCTAGTCCACATCCATCCGGGCCCGGAGGAACTGGACCGGGTGTGGCCCACCCTGATGAGCGCCGCCGCCGACGTCTCCCTCGCCGCCGAGGCCATCGCCGGCATCGATCCGGGCCGCACCTGGACCGACCTCGGCAGACAGGCCCGCGCCGACTACGAGGCCTTTTCCGCCGAGGTCGAGGTCACCGGCGCGGTGAACATGAGCCGCTGCATGGCCCATCTGGCCGAGGCCCTGCCGTATGACGCCATCCTGACCAACGGGGCGGGCAATTTCGCCGCCTGGCTGCACCGCTTCTATCGCCACCGCTCGTGCCGCACCCAGCTGGCCCCGACCTCGGGGGCCATGGGCTATGGCTACCCCGCCGCCCTGGCGGCCAAGGCCATCCA
>CAXBPJ010000014.1:0-11346 GCA_963977325.1 uncultured Brevundimonas sp.
CTCATTGTCCAGCCGCGAGCTGCCCAGACCGCCCAGCACCGAGGCCGCCACCTGTAGCTCCGCCGAAGCGTCGTCGCGCAGGCCGGGGACCGCCCAGGTCCGGGTCAGGCGGGTGTTCGGCACCCGGTCGTGCATCACCCGATCGACGCGCGCCGGCAGGGTCGGGATGTCGGCCTCGGCCGGCGTGTTCTGGGCGCCGCGTGGGATATGACCGAACCAGCGCTCGACCTTGTCGCGCGCCGTGGCCGCGTCGATGTCGCCGGCCAGCACCAGCACGGCGTTGTTCGGTCCGTAGTTGTCCCGGTGCCAGCGGCGCAGGTCCTCCAGGCTGGCGGCGTCCAGGTCGGCCATCGAGCCGATGGTCGAGTGGCGGTACGGATGGCCCTCGGGGAACAGCGCCTCGCTGATCTCGTAGAAGACCAGACCATAGGGCTGGTTGTCGCGCTGGCGCTTCTCGTTCTGGACCACGCCGCGCTGGTTATCGAGCCGCTCCTGGTTCAGGGCGCCAAGGAGGTGCCCCATGCGGTCGCTCTCCATATAGAGCGCCTGATCGAGGGCCGAGGTCGGCACGGTCTGGAAGAAGTTGGTGCGGTCGTACCAGGTGGTGCCGTTCCAGTCGGTGGCCCCCATGGCGCGCAGCGGCTCCATCAGGCCGCCGGGCAGGTTCTCGGTCGGATTGAACAGGCCGATGTGCTCGAACAGGTGAGCAAAGCCGGTCTGGCCGCGCGGCTCGTCCTTGGAGCCGACATTGTACCAGGCCTGAACCGCCACGACCGGCGCCTTGCGGTCGGTGTGGACGACGACCCTCAGGCCATTGTCCAGGGCGAACTCCTCGAACGGGATATCGACACTCCGGGCCAGTTCGGCCGGCGGAACCTGAGCCACGACCGGCGCGGCCCCCGCCGCCAGCATCAGCGCGACCAGCGCGACGACGGACCTGGAACGCGACATGACGAAACCCTCCCCGATAAACAGCGGAGCGGACGCTATCAGCGGCGGCGAAGCGGGCAAGTTACGCTTCGGTCACGAACTGTCGGTCGCCAGAGAGCGGTCGTCCGGATTGGGACGAAATCGCCGGCAAGTCTTGGCCCCGCCATGAAATTACCGCTTTACATGACCGAGGCGTGACCCTATGTCGCGCGCTCCGGCGGACCCCGTGGTCTAACCGTTATGCGCTGCTAACGCCGGTCTGGGTTTAACAATCAACAGGGGGTTACGTGAATTGCGCACGTACCAGCTTCCCCTGGACCTGGTCCGTGAGCGGTCCCCTGAGCGTCCCGTCGCCCTCGTGCGGCCGCGCTCGGTTTCCGTAGCGGCGCGCTGGTTCCAGGATAATCTGAAAGCCGACGTCTTCTATGCGGTGAAGGCGAACCCCTCGCGCTGGGTCATCGAGACCCTGGTCGAGGCAGGCGTTGACGCCTTCGACGTCGCCTCCATCGCCGAGATCGAACTGGTGCGTTCGGTCAGCGCGACCGCGCGCCTGGCCTTCATGCATCCGGTCAAGAGCCGGTCGGCCATCACCCGCGCCTATTTCGACCACGGCGTTCGCACCTTCTCGCTCGACAGCCATGACGAGCTGCAGAAGATCCTCGATGCGACCGGTAACGCCCGCGACCTGAACCTGATCGTGCGCATGGCCGTCTCGGCCGACGGCGCGGCCTATACCCTGTCGGGCAAGTTCGGCGTCTCGCCGGACGCGGCCCCCGCCCTGCTGCTCGCCGTCCGGCGCGCGGTCCAGGACGGCCTGATGGGCGTTTCGTTCCACGTCGGCAGCCAGTGCATGCGCCCGACCGCCTATCAGGCGGCGATGGCCCAGGTCGGCCGCTCTATCTCGCGCGCTGGCGTGATCGTCGACATCGTCGATGTCGGCGGCGGCTTCCCCTCGGTCTATCCGGGCATGGTCCCGCCGGACATGCAGGAATACGCCGACGCCATCCATCGCGGCTTCAACGAGATGCCGGTCTCGGAAACCACCGAGCTGTGGTGCGAGCCCGGGCGCGCCCTGGTGGCCGAGAGCTCGTCGGTGCTGTGCCGCGTGGACCTGAGAAAGGGCGACGCCCTGTATCTGAACGACGGCAGTTACGGCTCGCTGTTCGACGCGACGCACTCGCGCTGGCCCTTCCCGGTCAAGCTGGTGCGGGACGGAGAGGCGGCGGATGACCTCAGGCCCTTCCAGTTCTATGGCCCGACCTGCGACTCCATCGACCACATGCCCGGCCCCTTCTACCTGCCGGCTGATGTGCGCGAGGGTGATTTCATCGAGATCGGCATGCTGGGCGCCTATGGCGTGGCCATGACCACCGGGTTCAACGGCTATGGCGAGCATGACATCGCCGTGGTCGAGGACGCCCCCATGGCCTCGCTCTACGGGCTCGCCCCCCGGTCCATCCCCACCGTGCGCACCACGGCCGAGGAGCAGGCGAGGAAGGTCGTCCGCCTGTCGCGGCCCAAGGGCAAGGCGGGGCAGCGCAGACGCAGACGCTAGTCTTTCGGTATCGTGCGGCGCATGAATTGATCAAAGAGGGGCACGGTGAAGGCCGTGTCCCCATGCGTCGGGCTGTAGATCATGCCCTTTTTGATCAAGCCGCCTCGTAATGGGGCGACGGATGCGACCGCGGCGTTCAACTGATCGGCGATATCGCCGGAACGGTGCGGACCCGGACCCAGCTCCGCCATGGCGCGCAGATAGGCTTTCTCGCGTGGGGTCAATCGGTCAAGACGCACACGGAAGAAGCTTTGATCCAGACGTCGGATCGCCTCGCGGGTCGCGTCGTTGACGACGTTCAGGTCAATGGTCATTGACGACGACAGATTCCAGGCCTGATAGCCCCATTCCTGCAGGAAGTAGGGGTATCCCTCCGTCGTCTCGATGATCTGCTCCAACGCCTCGTCGGTGAATGCGGCGCCTTCAGAGATGACCGGGTCCGCCAGCGCCTTGATGGCGTCCAGGCGCGAAAGAGCTCCAGCGACCGGATAGTCGAACAGTCGTTCAGCGTAGGATTTGGATCGACCCGCCAGGCCCACAAGCTGGGGCAAACCGGCTCCCACGAGCACCAGAGGCAATTGCCTTTGCGAGACCCGGTGCACAGCCATGATGACGGCGCTGAGCTCTTCTTCGGTCAGGTATTGAAGCTCGTCGACGATCAGGGCGACCGCCGTGCCACGCGCCTTCGCCGCCTCGGCGACCGCGAGGAACAGTTCGGCCAGATCCGACTCGATATCGCCGCTGTCGGCCGAGCCCCGCTCAGGGTCGATGTCCAGACCGATCTCCACCTCGCCATATTTGACGCTAACCGCCCCGGCGAAGCTTTTAAGGATGCGCATAGCCCGCTTCACCTGTTCGCTGACGTTCTCCAGTCGATCCAATCGGAACAGGAGACTGCGAAGCGGCGGGAGAAGCAGGGGCGCCAGACGCTTGTTTTCGGGCGTCTCAATGAGCAGGGCTTGATAGCCCTCCGCCTCCGCCATCTCTTGGACGCGGTTGAGGAGCACAGTCTTCCCTACACCCCGGAGGCCCACGACCATTATGCTTTTGGAGGCCCGCCCTCTCGCCACGCGCCCAAGCGTGATCCGCGCTTGCTCGAGGATATCCGCCCGCCCCGCCAACGCCGGCGGCGGTGAGCCAGCGCCGGGGACGAAAGGGTTGCGGATGGGATCCATGAATATTGGGTTCTTATGGAAGTTTATCGGCCCGATTGATAACCTGCCCTAACTTTCGTATAGACGCAACGTCGTGCGGTCGCTCCGTCCCGCCGATGCCGAGATTCACGACGGGCGGTCAAACCAAAGGGAAACCCGCGAGATGAACGCACCCGTCCAATCGAATCAGAAAGCCGAACTGCTCCAGAACGCCGTGGAGCACGTCGACATCACCTCCTTCGACGCCCGACCGATCATCGACAGCATGCGCAAGATGTCGTTCTCGAGCCGCGACACCGCCCGCGCCGCCGACATCTTCAACATGGCCTTGGCGGACGAGACCTGCTCGCCGTGGCTGATCCTGGCGGGCTCGACCTCGGCCGGCGGCTGCATGCACGTATACCGCGACATGGTGAAGTTCGGCATGATCGACGCCGTGGTCGCCACCGGCGCCTCGATCGTCGACATGGATTTCTTCGAGGCCCTGGGCTTCAAACACTACCAGGCCGCCGGCCCGGTGGACGACAACGTCCTGCGCGACAACTACATCGACCGGATTTACGACACCTATATCGACGAGGAAGAGCTCCAGGCCTGCGACCACACCATCCTGGAGATCGCCAACCGGCTGGAGCCGCGCGGCTATTCCAGCCGCGAGTTCATCTGGGAGATGGGCAAGTGGCTGTCGGAGGGCAACGCCAAGAAGCCCGGCAGCCTGATCCAGACCGCCTATGAAGAGGGCGTGCCGATTTTCTGCCCGGCCTTCGTGGACTCCTCGGCCGGCTTTGGCCTGGTCAAGCACCAGAAGGAGCGGGCCGCCGCTGGCCAGCCCTACATGATGCTGGACGCCATCGCCGACTTCCGCGAACTGACGGACATTAAGATCGCGGCGGGCACCACCGGCCTATTCATGGTCGGCGGCGGCGTGCCCAAGAACTTCGCCCAGGACACTGTGGTCTGCGCCGAAATCCTCGGCGTCGAGGCCGACATGCACAAATATGCGGTGCAGATCACCGTCGCCGACGTCCGCGACGGCGCCTGCTCGTCTTCAACCCTCAAGGAGGCCGCGTCCTGGGGCAAGGTCTCGACCACCTACGAGCAGATGGTCTTCGCCGAGGCGACCACGGTGGTGCCGCTGATCGGCTCGGACGCCTATCACCGTGAAGGCTGGAAGAAGCGTCAGCCGCGTCGCTGGCAGAAGCTGTTCGAGAAATAGCGGCGTCTTGCTCGAGCCCGGACCGGCGCGTATCGTTCTCGAATGGCGCAGATCGAGCAGTTCGAGGACAGGCGATCGTCAAGCTGGCTTGGGCCCGTCGCGCTGTTCATCGTGATATGCGTGGTCGGCTTGGCCTTGGGCGTGTGGATTACTCCCGATGCAGATCTTGCCGGCCGACTGGCGGAGCCTCCGATTGCAGGGGCTCTCATCGTGGCGATGGCTGCGGTGTATGTCGTCACGCGGCTCAGCGGGCTTCAGGACCGACGTGAAAGTCTTGAAACCGCGGCGCGCTTGAGCGCTCTCGAGGCGGCCGTCGATGATGCCTTGGCGCGGCCGCCGGTGAGCGAAGCCAAGACAGATGACGCGGCCCGCTGACCCGGTCATCCTTTCCGACGCGAGGCTTGCCCGCCTTTCCGATCGCGAACTGGATCGGCACTATGAAACGCTTGGGGCGGCGGAGCACCGGTTCCGCGCCTATCTCGAGGCGCAGTCCGAAACCCTCGCCAACATGCGGCGGTTGCTCGAGCGAGGCCCTGTCGAGATCGGCCTGAGCGAGGGCAGTCTGGCTCTCGGGGCCACCTTGGTGCTTATCGACCCGACCCTGACTCTCTCAGCGGCGTTCGTGGGCATCGTCGCCCCTGTTGGCGCCCGTGTCTTTCAGTCGTGGCGAAACCGACGGCGGCGGCGATTGGTCGAACCTTATGTACGAATAACCCATGAAGCGTTGATGGGGCTGCGCCGGATCGAGGAAGGGCTCGCCGCCGCTCATCGCGAGTATGACCGACGCGGCCGTCCGCGGCGCCCCTGAATCAGTCCCTGACGCGGTTCCAGCCTCTTTGTCCATGCAGCGCACGAAGGCGGTCGAGCCCTCGCCGCCGGCGCCGGCGCTGGCCCGGCAGGCGTCGCGGGCGCGGTCGAAGGCTTCCGCGCCGTCACGGGTCCAGCTGTAGCCGTCGTTGGCGTCGATCACGGTGACGCAGGCCGACAGGCTGAGGGGGCGGTGACGATGGCGGCGAGCGCAAGAGAGCGTTTCATGGGGAGGCGCTCCGTTTCGGCGAGGCTTGAAGCTTTGCCGTCCTTTCCGGTGCGAAGGCAGTTACATCTCGGTCAGGTGGATGACATCGCGGTAAGCTTGACCGTGACGGAACCGCCGGCCTGCTGATCCGCTTCCTTCCCGTCGCGAAGGAGCCCGTCATGTCCGATCCGGAAAAGCCCGACACTACCGAAGCCAGGGAGGCCGAGGCCGCCGGCGAGAAACCTGATCTGGGTCACAAGCCCGACGCCCTGACCGAGGCGCTGTCCGGCACCAATGTCGGCTCCGACACCCGCGCCGGATCGCTGCGTGGGGGCTCGGCATCGGGCTCGGACAACGATCCCGATCAGGAGGCGATCGATGAGAGTCTGGCCACCGAAGGCATGACCTCCGCCGGAGGCGAGGCCCGCGACGAGGGCGGAGCCAACGGCGACAGCAGCGTCAACAATGTCGGGCGCCGCGCCAAAAACGGTGGCTCCAGGGACGCCGACGCCGCCAGCGGCTGAGCCCGACTTGCGGACGCGGGCAGGGTCGTTCACGGTGATATCAAGACGTTTTGGGGCCCACGGCTCCTTGAGGAACGCGATGGGGATGAAAGCTTGGGTGGCCGTCAATGCCTTGGCGTTGGCTCTCGCGGCCTGCGGCGAGGCTGAGCCGGAAGAGGCCGCGGCCGCCGCAATGGAAGCGCCCGTGATCGCGCCCGACGCGGCTGGCGCCGGGGAAGACGCGGCCGACGCCGCGCCTGAAGCCCCGCCTGAACCGGCTGGGGAGAACGTCCCGGCCTTCGCCCTGATCTACCCCGGCGGGGAGATCTCCCCCCCCGGGGAAGGCGAGGCGCCCGAACTCGACCAGGTCGCCTATCTGACCGACGCGTCTCCCGACGAGGTGCTCGACTTCTATCAGGAGCAGGCGGAGAAGGCGGGCCTCAGCCCCGTCATGGCTCTGCGCCAGGGCGAGCGGGGCGGCTTCGGCGCCCTGTCGGCCACCACGGGCGAGAGCCTCGACGTCTGGGCGGAACAGGTCGAGGGCCGGACGCGGGTCACCCTGTCATGGGCGACCGGTCGAGAGGCCTGACAGACGCGCGTAGCGTCGCATTGATCCGCCGTCCCGCCCCCGCTTGAATGGCGGCGCCTTCATCCTGACGCCGCTGGAGATCCCATGAGACGTTCCGCCCTGCTGACCTGCGCCGCCGCCCTGACACTGATCGCCCCCGCTGGCGCGGTCGCTCAAAGCCGGGTGTCGATCGACCTGCCCGCCAACGCGGCGCGCGCCGCGGCGCCCGCGGCTCGCGCGGTCGGCTTCAGCGCTGAGCCGGGCGCGGCGAACGGAACCCTGATCCTGCCGATGCGCCCAGGCGATACGGCCGCGACGCGGGCGCCGATGCTGTCCGAGGCCGAGCGCCGCATAGTCGACGCCGCCCTGACCTCGGCCGAATTCGAAGGCCAGGCGCGTCGGTCCGAGACCCTGCGCGGCATCGGGGAGTGGGACCGGGTGATCGTCGTCGGTATTGGCGACGGCGGCGACCTGTCCGCCGTGCAGGTGGCGGGCGCGGTCGTGGGCCGCCAGCTGGTCACCGACATGGCGCCCGCGACCCTATCGGTGCAGGGGCTGCCGGCCAATGTCGCGGCGGAACTGGCCACCGGTTTCGGCATCGGCCATTACCGGTCCGACCTGTACAGCACCGCGCGCGAAGCCGAGGTTCCGGGGGGCTTGAGCGTCGTCGGCGACGCGGCGGCGGGCGCCGAGCCGCTTTATCGCGGCCGTGGCCAGCCTCTGGTCGAGGCCATGACCTGGACCCGCGACATCTCCAACGAGCCCGCCAACATCGTCTACCCCCAGACCTTCGTGGAGCGGGCGCAGGCGGCCTTCCGGGGCGTGGACAATGTCTCGATCGAGGTGCTGGACGAGGCCGCCATGCAGCGGCTGGGCATGGGCGCGATCCTGGGCGTCGGGCGCGGCTCGCCTCGACCGCCCCGCCTCCTGGTCGTACGCTACCAGGGCGCCGGCGGCCAGCCGATCGTCCTGGCCGGCAAGGGGATCACCTTCGACAGCGGCGGCCTGTCCCTCAAGCCCGGCGCGGGCATGGGCAATATGAAGATGGACATGTCGGGCGCCGCCAGCGTGGTGGGGGCGACCCTTGCCCTGGCGAAGTCCCAGGCGCCGGTCAATGTGGTGGCCATCGCCGCTCTGGCCGAGAACATGCCCGACGGCCAGGCCATCCGCCCCGCCGACGTGCTGACCGCCATGGATGGCACGACCATCGAGATCATTTCCACCGACGCCGAGGGCCGGCTGGTGCTGGCCGACGCCATCGCCTGGGCCGAGGCCAATCTGGACCCCGCCGTCATCGTCGACATCGCTACCCTGACCGGGGCGGTGGGCGGCGCGCTGGGCGACGAGTACGCCGGTCTGTTCAGCCGCCACGACGCCCTGGCCCAACAGCTGGTCGCGGCCGGGCGCGCCACCGGCGAGCATGTTTGGCAGTTGCCGCTGCATCCCAGCTACGCCGCGGACATCTCCTCGACCATCGCCGACATTCAGAACACCGGGGGCTCGGGCGCGGGCGCGGGCACGGGGGCCGAGTTCATCGGCCACTTCGTCGAGGAGGACACGCCCTGGGCTCACATCGACATGGCCAACATGGCCTATGGCGGAGCTAATGACTGGAAACCGGCCGGCTCGTTCGGATACGGCGTCAGGCTGCTGGAGCGGTTCGCGCGCGACTATCAGCCGGTTCCCGCCGGTCGCGCTGAGGGTGGCCGCTAGTCCGGGGTTAGAACCAGCGCTCGGAGATTCCGTCGTCGTCCCACTCGCCGCCGGCGTCGAGGACGGAATCCAGCTGGATCAGGCGGTGCAGCAGCACCCCAACCGCCACCCCCATCAGCCCGACCGCCAATAGGGTCGCGCCCGAGCCGACGCCGATCTTGCCCGCGCGGGTCAGGTGACGCTCGTCATCGAGAAAGCGGATCCGGTCCATCAGGCGGCTTCCTTGGCGCGCATGACCTTCTTGACCTTGGTCATGGCCCGATCGCGGCGCAGGCGTGACAGGTGGTCGATGAACAGCACGCCGTTGAGGTGATCGATCTCGTGCTGGATGCAGGTGGCGAACAGGCCGTCGGCCTCGCGCTCCTGCCGCTGGCCGTCCAGGTCCAGCCAGGCGACCCGCACCCGCGCCGGCCGCTTCACCTCGTCGAAATAGTCGGGGATGGACAGGCAGCCTTCCTCATAGGTCGACAGCTCATCCGAGGCCCACAGGATCTCCGGATTGACGAAGACCACCGGATTGCGCGCCGGCTGGGCGTCTTCCGAGGCCTCGTCCGGCTCGCCGTCGCCGACATCCATGACCACCACGCGCCTCAGGTCGCCGATCTGGATCGCGGCCAGGCCGATGCCCGGCGCGTCGTACATCGTCTCCAGCATGTCGGCGGCCAACGCCTTGATCCCGTCGTCGATCGCGGCCACGGGCGCGCAGACCTGTTTCAGCACCTGCAGATCGGCGGGCTTGTCGACGGTGAGGATGCGGCGAAGGGACATGCGGCCGAGGTAGGCCTGGCGCCCGCCCCGGTCAAGCGAGGCGCCCCCGCCACGGCACACGCTGGAGTGGCGCCATAGATGCAGACACCCCCTCGACCACGATCGGTGGTTGTATCAGGAGGGGACATCATGTCCAAGTTCATCATCGCGGCGGCCGTGGCCGTCATCGCCGCCTCGGCGTCGGTCTCGGCCGAGGCCGGCGACCGCGGCCGCTACAACGATCGCCACAACGACCGGCACCAGGCCCGCTCCAGCGGCGGTTTGCTCGGCCTCGGCCTGAACGTCGGCGGACGCGGCGGCCTGCTCGACCTCGACGCCCGGGTCGGCGGCAACCGGGGCGGCCTGGTCGATCTCGACGTCGAAGTCGGCGGACGCGACCGGGATCGCGGACATCGTGGGCGCGGCTCGTCCGGTGGCCTGATCGACGCCGATGTGAACGTCGGCGGCGGGCGCGGCCTGATCGACGCCGACGTCAATGTCGGCGGACGCGATCGCGGCGGACGCCACGACCGTCGAAACGACCGTCGCAATGATCGTCGCGGCGGCTCGGCCATCGATCTGGACGTCGACATCCTGCGGGGAGGCGTCGGCGGTTACTGAGCCCCGCCCCCGTCCCGGCCAGGCCCCGTCTATTCCCGCCCGGGAAGCAGGCGGGGCCTGCGCTCGGCGTCGATCGCCACATAGGTGAAGACGCCCTCGGTCACCTTGATCGACTCTTGGCCATAGCGCGGCCGTTTCCAGGCCTCGACACGCACCCCCACCGAGGTCCGGCCGGTCCGCACCACCCGGGCGTAGATCGAGACCTCGTCGCCCACCGACACCGGCTGGTGGAACACCATCCCGTCCACCGCCACGGTCGAGCACCGCCCCTGGGCGACCTGGAAGGCCGGAGTCGCCCCCGCTAGGTCCATGTGCGCTAGCAGCCATCCGCCGAAGATGTCGCCCTCGGGGTTGGTGTCGGCCGGCATGGCGATCACCCGTCCCACGGGCTCGCCCTCGGGCAGGGTGAGAGATGAGGCGTCGGTCATCTCGCCTCTTAGGCCGCGTCGACCTCGAACACCACCGCTTCCCCGTCCGGCCCCAGATAGGTCCACAGCGGCCGGCCGTGCTGGTCCCGCGGCGGCGGCGCCACCGGCTCGCCGCGACGCGCCTTCTCGATCTCCTCGTCGCGCCACTGCTCGCCCTGCGGCCCGATCCAGCCGCCGCGCAGCAGCACGGCCCGCTCCATCTGGTACCAGTCGCCGGGCAGGGGCTCGACCCGCTCGCCCGTCTCGTTCTCGCGCGCCACGGCCCAGCGCGCCCACGACAGGATCGCCTCGCGGATGTCGCGCGCCACCAGAACCGTGGCGTTCCAGTGCTCCTTGCGCTGGTCCTCCTTCCACTGCCAATAGCGGGTCTTGGCCGGATGCGAACGTCGGCCGTCGGGGTCGATGGCCAGAAGCTCTCTGAGCACCTCCTGATCCCCGGTGATGCAGTCGACCAGCTGATCCAGCGTCACCGCCCCCTTGCCACCCCGCCCGCCGCTCGCCGCCGCCTCCCGCGCCTTCGCCGCCTGGCTCAGGCTGGCGGCCAGCGCCGCCAGGGTCCTGGCCTCGCCCAGCCGGTTCTGCCGCATCGCCTCGGCCACTCCGCTCAACGCTTGCCGCGCCAGCACCGCCGGATCGCCCGCGTCGTCGAACGGGTCCAGCGGCGGGACCAGCAGGTCCTCCAGCACCACCCCCTGACCCTTGGCCCGCTCGCGCGCCCGCGCCTTCCGGGGCTTGGACCAGCCATGCCGACGCGCCCGCCGCCAGATATTGTCCGCCGTCACCCCATAGCGTTCGGCCAGCACCCGCGCCGGCGCCCCCGCCAGATACAGCTCCGCGATCAGATCCCAGGTCGCCTGCCCCTTGCGCTTGTAGGGCGCAGGCCGCCGCCGCCGCGT
>CAXBPJ010000015.1:0-11257 GCA_963977325.1 uncultured Brevundimonas sp.
CGGCCGACCGCACCCGGTACGGCTCCTTCGACCTGCTCAGCCAGCTGTCGGAGAACCGGCTGGAGACCCTGGTCAACGACGTCGCCGGCTCCAACCCCGCCGCCGGAACCGACGAATACCGGATCGCCGCCCTGTACAACAGCTACATGGACGAGGCCCGGGTCGAAGCGCTGGACATGCAGCCGATCGAGCCGATGCTGGCCGAGATCCGCGGCATCGCCGACCACGCCGCCATGGCCGCCTATATGGGCGCGACCCAGTCGCGTCCGGGCTCGGCCGTATTCGGTCTCTATGTCTCCGACGACGCCAAGAACCCCACCCAATACGCGCCCTACATGAGCCAGTCCGGGCTGGGCCTGCCCAACCGCGACTACTACCTGACGGCCAATTTCGCGGACAAGCTGGCGGCCTATCAGGCCTATGTCGCGCGCATGCTGGGCATGATCGGCTGGGACAACGCCGAACAGGCGGCCGCCGACATCGTGGCCATGGAGACGAAGATCGCCGAGGCCCACTGGACCCGCGCCGAGAGCCGCGACCGGGACCGGACCTACAACCCAATGACCCCGACCGAACTGGCCGCCTTCGCGCCCGGCTTCGACTGGGCGGCCTATTTCGAACAGGCCGGCGTCGCCGACCAGCAGCGCTTCGTGCTCAGCCAGAACACCGCCTTCCCCAAGATCGCGGCCATCTATGCCGAGACGCCGATCGAGACCCTGCGCGCCTGGCAAGCCTTCAACGTCGTGGATCAGTCCGCGCCCTATCTGTCCAAGCGGTTCTCGGACGCCCAGTGGGATTTCCGCAGCCGCGAGTTGTCCGGTCAGTTGGAGCAGCGCGCGCGTGAGAAGCGCGCCGTCGGTTTCGCCAACGGCCGGGTCGGCGAGGCCCTGGGTCGGCTCTATGTCGAGCGCTGGTTCCCGGCCGAAAACAAGGCCCAGATGGAGCAACTGGTCGGCAATCTGCGCACGGCCCTGGCCGCGCGCATCCGCAACCTCGACTGGATGGGCGACGAGACCAAGGCCAAGGCCCTGGAGAAGCTCGACAAGTTCGGGGTGAAGATCGGCTATCCGGTCAAGTGGCGCGACTATTCCGCGCTCGAGGTCCAGCCGGGCGATCTGTTCGGCAACATGGTTCGCGCCAGCGACTTCAACTGGGACTATCAGCTGAACAGGCTGGACGGCCCGGTCGACGACGAGGAGTGGTCGATGACGCCCCAGACCGTCAACGCCTACTATTCTTCGACCAAGAACGAGATCGTCTTCCCGGCCGCCATCCTCCAGCCGCCCTTCTTCGATCCCGAGGCCGATCCAGCGGTCAACTACGGCGCCATCGGCGGCGTCATCGGCCACGAGATCGGCCACGGTTTCGACGACCAGGGTCGCAAGTCGAACGGCGACGGCGTGCTGACCGAATGGTGGACGGCCGAGGACGAGGCGCGCTTCGAGGCTCAGGCCGCCAAGCTGGGGGCCCAGTACGACAGCTATGAGCCGATCGAGGGCCACAACCTCCAGGGCCGCCTGACCATGGGCGAGAACATCGGCGATCTGGCCGGCGTGACCCTGGGTCTTGAGGCTTATCGCGTCTCCCTGAACGGCCAGCCGGCCCCGGTTCTAGACGGCACGACCGGCGACCAGCGGGTCTTCTACGGCTGGGCCCAGGTGTGGCGGGCCAAGTACCGCGACGATGCGCTGCGCCAGCAAGTCGCCCAGGGTCCGCACTCGCCCGCAGAGTTCCGCGTCATCGGCCCGGTCCGCAACGTCGACGCCTGGTACGACGCCTTCGACGTCCAGCCCACCGACGCCTACTACGTCGCTCCGGAGGAGCGGGTCCGGCTTTGGTAGGGCGACGCCGCTAACCACGAGCCGTCTCCCCGGCGGACGCCGGGGCCCAGGAGGGCTTGCGTGAGATATCGATGACGTCGGCGTGCGTGGCCCTGGACCCCGGCCTTCGCCGGGGAGGCGGGTGATAGCGCTGACAAAAAGGCCGCCGTCCCGATCCGGGGCGGCGGCCTTGTCGTATCCGGGACTGAACGCCCCGAATTCTAGCCTCAGGCCTTGTCTTCGGCCTTTTCCTTACCGGCGTCGGCGACGGCTTCTTCCGCAGCCGGGGCTTCTTCAGCGGCCGGAGCTTCATCGGTCGCGGCTTCGGCGACGGGCGCCTCTTCAGAAGCGGGAGCTTCCTCCGCCGGAGCGTTCTTGGCGGCTTCCTCGGCGGCCTTGGCGTCTTCCTTGGCCTGGGCGGCGGCGGCCGCGGCCTCTTCCTTGGCGGCGGCTTCCGCCTCGGCGCGGTCGGCTTCACGCTGGGCGCGCTCGGCGGCGCGTTCCTGGGCCTTCTTGCCCGGCTTGGCCTTGTTCGGGTTGTTGCCGGCCTGCCACTTGACGGTTTCGCCCAGGGTCTCGTCCTGGCTCAGGAAGCGGGCGACGCGGTCGGTCGACTGGGCGCCCTTCTTCAGCCATTCGGCGATGCGGTCAGCCTTCAGCTTCACGCGCGGCTCGGCGTGATCCTTGGGCAGCATCGGGTTGTAGGAGCCGACCCGCTCGATGAACTTGCCGTCGCGCGGCGCGTGGCTGTCGGCGATGACGATGTGGTAGTAGGGGCGCTTCTTGGCGCCGCCGCGGCTCAAACGAATCTTCAGCATTTTCAGTCTCTTTCTGGAAAGAAGGCGTTATTTCTTCGGGGGAAAGCCGGGAAGGCCGGGCAGGCCCCCCGGCGCTTGCGGTCCGCCGAGCCCGGGCAGGGACGGCGGGGCGTTGGTGTCGCCCATGGGCAGCTTGCCGCCGCCCAGGGCCTTGAGGCGCTCCATGTCGGCGCCGGACGGCATGCCGGGCATGCCACCCGGCATCCCGGCGCCCATCATCTGGGCCATCTTCATCAGGTTCTTGCCGCCGCCACGCGACAGCGACTTGACCGCGTCGGCCATCTGGCGGTGCTGTTTCAACAGGCGGTTGATGTCCTGCACATCCACGCCGGCGCCCGCCGCCACGCGCCGCTTGCGCGACGCATTCAGCAGGTCGGGCTTCTTGCGCTCAGCCTTGGTCATGGAGGAGATGATCGCCTCCTGACGGGTGATCATCTTGTCGTCGATGTTGGCCGCCGACATCTGGGCCTTCATCTTCTGGGCGCCGGGCAGCATGCCCATCAGGCCCTGAAGTCCGCCCATCCGCTTCATCTGCTGCAGCTGGCTGGCCAGGTCGTCCAGGTCGAACTTCCCCTGGGACAGCTTCCTGGCCATCTTCTCGGCCTTGGCCTGGTCCAGGTCCTGGCTGGCCTTCTCGACCAGGGCGACGATGTCCCCCTGGCCCAGGATGCGGCCGGCCACGCGACGGGCGTCGAACACCTCCAGCGCATCGGTCTTCTCGCCCGCGCCCAGGAACTTGATCGGCAGGCCGGTGACGGCCCGCATCGACAGCATGGCGCCGCCGCGCCCGTCGCCGTCGGCGCGGGTCAGGATCAGACCGGTCAGCGGCAGGCGTTCGTGGAAGGCCTTGGCGGTGCGCACCGCGTCCTGGCCGGTCAGGCTGTCGGCGACCAGGATGGTCTCGATCGGCCGCGAGATGTCGGCGACCTCGGCCGCCTCGGCCATCATCGCTTCGTCAAGCGTCGTCCGGCCGGCGGTGTCGAGGATCAGCACCTCGAAGCCCTGCAGCTTTGCCGCCTGCAGCGCCCGGCGGGTGATCTGGACCGCCGTCTCGCCCTTGACGATCGACAGGGTCGCGACCTCGATCTGGCGGCCGAGGGTCTCCAACTGCTCCATGGCCGCCGGACGCCGGGTGTCCAGCGAGGCCATCATCACCTTCTTGCGCTCGGTCTTGGTTAGACGCAGCGCCAGCTTGGCCGAGGTTGTCGTCTTGCCCGAGCCCTGCAGGCCGCTCATCAGGATGACGGCCGGCGGGGTGGCGTTGAGGTTCAGGGGGACCGGCTCTTCGCCGCCCAGCATATCGACCAGGCCGTCATAGACGATCTTGATCACCTGATCGGCCGGCTTGACCGAGCGGATCACCTCTTCGCCCGTGGCGCGCTCGGTGGCGAAGGCGATGAAGTCCTTGACGACCGGCAGGGCGACGTCAGCCTCCAGCAAAGCCACGCGCACCTCGCGCATCGCCTCGGCGACATCCTTCTCGGACAGGGCGCCGCGACCGGTGATCCGGTCGAAAACCCCTGTCAGCCGCTCGTTCAGAGCCTCGAACATTCAGACCTCGCGCACGCGTCAAACGACCTCGGCCCCAGTGGACGATCACGTCGACTGGGGTCCTCTCCATCCTCGTCCGGACTGAGCCGGGGTCGTGATGGCGGAGGCGCGAGGATCACTTGCGCCGGAAGCGGCGGCTTATGGTGGAAAAGCCCGGCGAAAGCAAGGCGAGCCGCCGCGTTACCGCGATTTCACTTGAGCACGGAGCGGTTCGGGCGGACCCTCCGGGCGAACATCGATCCCGGAGCGTCGTCATGACCCGCCTGCGCCAGTCCGCCCTCAACCTATCCCTCGCCGCGGCGCTCGCGCTGCTGCCGCTGTCGTCAGCCCTGGCCGGCGAGCCCGACGCAGCCTCAACCTCGGCCGCCGAAGCCGAGTTGGAGGCCGCCGGCGCGGCGTTCGAGGCGCGGATGGAGGAGTTCGGCGCCCGCGCCGAGGCCATCAGCGATGACGACGCCCTGTCGGAGGACGCGAAGGGAGCCGCTATCGCCGCCCTCTGGGGCGAGTACGCCGGCGACGTGGCCGCCTTCACCGCCCTGGCCACCAGTCACGCATCCCTGATCGCCGGCGAGGCCCTGGCCGATATCGACGTCGACGCCTTGGTCTCGGACGCCATGGCGGAGGCCGGCGCAGAGCTTGCCGCCAACGCCCAGGGCACGATGATCGGCGTCAGCAACATGACCGGCCAGATGGCCGATCCCGAGATGATGCAGCCCCTGATGGACTACGCCCAGGCCGAGATCGAAGGCCCGATGGAGCCCGAGGAAGACTGAACCTTCGAGTTTCTCCCTCCCCCTCGGGGAGGGTGGTCGCGAAGCGACCGGGTGGGGGCGCGCCTCGCACCACGCGCAGTGACGGTGAGCACCCGCCGCTCCCACCCGGTCCTCCCTCGCCCGGGAGGGAGAAGCCCGATCACCCCAGCGTCTCCACCGTCAGATTGCCGTTGGTGTAGACACAGATGTCCGCCGCGATGGCCATGGCCTTCCTGGCGATGTCCTCGGCCGACAGGTCGGTGTGGTCGATCAGGGCGCGCGCCGCCGCCAGAGCGTAGTTGCCTCCGGACCCCACCGCCGCCACGCCGTGCTCTGGCTCCAGCACGTCGCCGACGCCGGTGACGGTGAAGATCGAGCTCTTGTCGGCGACCAGCAGCATGGCCTCCAGCCGCCGCAGATAGCGGTCGGTGCGCCAGTCCTTGGCCAGGTCGACGCAGGCGCGGGCCAGCTGATCCGGATACTGCTCCAGCTTGGCCTCCAGCCGCTCGATCAGGGTAAAGGCGTCGGCCGTGGCGCCGGCGAAGCCAGCCAGCACCCGGCCGTCGGCCAGGGTCCGCACCTTGCGCGCCGCGCCCTTGACGACGGTCGGGCCCATCGACACCTGGCCGTCCCCGGCGATGACGGTCTTGCCGTCCTTCCTCACCGCCAGGATGGTGGTGCCGTGCCAGTCGGGGAAGTTGGAGCTTTGCATGGCGCTCAGATGGCCCGCCCGGCCCCGGGCATCAAGTCACGTCGTCAGACCGGAAATCGGAAACCGTTCCAGATATCCTTAACCTTCCCTCCCCACGGTCTCCCATTCGTCCAGTATGGAGTATTTGCCGATGCCGAAGGTGTGGCGGACGGTCTATGTCAGCAAGGCCGTCGGCGCGGCGGGGCAGAATCTGCTTTCGATCGCTGAAATCCTCGGCGTTTCCCAGAGCAACAACGCCCGCGACGGCCTGACCGGCCTGCTCCTCTCCCACGGCGGCTGGTTCCTGCAGGTACTGGAGGGCGACCGAGGCCGCATCGCCATGCTGATGTCGCGTCTGGAGCGCGACCCGCGCCACACCGACATCCGGGTCCTGGCCGAGGGCGAGGCGCCCGGTCGGGCCTTTCCCGATTGGTCGATGGGTCAGGTGCTGGTGACGCCGCAGATCGAGGCTGATCTGGCGGGCCAGAACATCGCCGATCTGGACGGGCGCGGCGCCACCGACCTGCTGGACAAAGCCGCCGGCCGGCTGAAGGCCATGATCCCGGCCTGACCGTTGGCTCAGACCTTGGACAGGATCAGCGTGCCGTTGGTGCCGCCGAACCCGAACGAGTTAGACATGACGTGGGTCAGCGGCCCGTCGTGGCACCGCCTCAGGATCGGCATGCCCTCGAACTCGGGGTCGAGATTTTCGATGTGGGCGCTCTCGGCGGCGAAATCGTTCGCCATCATCAGCAGGCAGTAGATCGCCTCCTGCGCGCCGGCGGCGCCCAGCGAGTGACCCGTCAGGCTTTTGGTCGAGGAGATCATCGGCACGGCGTCGCCGAACACATTTCGAACCGCCGCCATCTCCTTGGAGTCGCCGACCGGCGTCGAGGTGCCGTGCGGGTTCAGATAGTCGATCGCCGGATCGCCGGCCATCTTGAGCGCCAGCTTCATGCAGCGTTCGGCGCCCTCTCCCGAGGGGGCGACCATGTCATGGCCGTCGGAGTTGGCGGCGTAGCCGGTGACCTCGGCGTAGATTTTGGCGCCGCGAGCCTTGGCCCGCTCGTACTCCTCCAGCACAACGATGCCCGCGCCGCCCGCGATGACGAAGCCGTCCCGGTCCTTGTCATAGGCGCGCGAGGCCTTGGCCGGCGTATCGTTGAAGTTGGACGACATGGCGCCCATCGCGTCGAACATGTTCGACATCGACCAGTCGATGTCCTCGCAGCCTCCGGCGAAGACGACATCCTGCTTGCCCCAGGCGATCTGCTCCGCCGCCGCGCCGATGCAGTGGGCGCTGGTCGCACAGGCCGAGCTGATCGAATAATTGATGCCCTTGAGCTCGAACCAGGTGGCCAGCACCGCCGAGGGACCGGACGCCATCGCCTTTGGCACGGCGAACGGGCCGATGCGCTTGGGCGATCCCTTCTCCATCGTGGTCTGGGCCGCCTGCAGGATGACCTGGGTCGAGGGGCCGCCCTCGCCGACGATCAGGCCGATGCGCTCGTCCTTGATCTCGTCCGGCGACAGGCCGGAGTCCTTCAGGGCCTCCTCGAAGGCGATGTGGCCCCAGGCCGTGCCGTTGGCCAGGAAGCGGGCGGCGCGACGATCGACCTTGTCGGCCCAGTCGGCGGCCGTGGCGCCCATCGAAGGCGGCGCCCACACCTGGCTGCGGAAGCCATGGGCGATGTGGTCGGTGCGGCGACGACGCCCGAGCGCGCCTCGCGCAGAGAGGCGGTGACCTCCTCGGCGCCCGTGCCGATGGAAGAGACGATGCCGATGCCGGTGACCACGACGCGACGCATGAAGGCTCCTGGGATAGGGTCTTGTCGTTGAGGGGGATCAGCCGCCCGCGGGCTCGGCGCTCTCGCCGGGTCCCTGGGCCGCCTGGAAGAGGCCGACGCGCATGTCCTCGGCCGTGTAGATCTTGACGCCGTCGGCCTCCAGCACGCCGTCGGCGATGCCCATGACGAGGCGGCGGTTGATGACGCGCTTGAGGTCGATCTTGTAGACCACCTTCTTGACGTCCGGGGTCACCTGACCGGTGAATTTGACCTCGCCGACGCCCAGCGCGCGGCCGCGTCCGGGTCCGCCGATCCAGCCCAGATAGAAGCCGACCAGCTGCCACATGGCGTCCAGGCCGCGGCACCCCGGCATCACCGGATCGCCGATGAAGTGGCACTGGAAGAACCAAAGGTCCGGATGGATATCCAGTTCGGCCTCGACATAGCCTTTGCCGTGGGCGCCGCCGTCGGCGTTGATCTGGGTGATCCGGTCGAACATCAGCATCGGCGGGGCCGGTAGCTGCGCGTTGCCCGGCCCGAACAGCTCGCCCCGGCCCGAGGCCAGCAGGGCCTCATAATCGAAGGACGACGGATATTTCGAGGCGGTCAAGCGGACCTCCGACGGCTGACTGTTGCGGGCGGGTTACACGAGGGCGCGGGCGGGCTCAATGGCGCGCGATCATGCCATATCGAAGCCGCTTGGCCGCGCCGCCCGCCCCGCGCTAGCTTGGCCGCGCAAACCGAGGGGCTCATGGCCGACGACACCGACGACGACCGCAAGTACCGCGCCCCGGCGCTGGAAAAGGGTCTCGACATCCTGGAGATGCTGGCCCGGCGCGGTCAGCCGATGACGCCGTCGCAGATGTCGGCGTTGCTTGGCCGCTCGGTCAGCGAGCTGTTCCGAATGATTCAGGTGCTGGAGTTTCGCGGCTATATCGAGCCTTCGGCCGACGGCTATCGCCTCACCAACCGGCTGTTCCAGCTGGGCATGGCCCAGGCCCCGATCAAGTCGATCATCGACGTCGCCCTGCCCGTGATGCGCGAGGTGACCCTCGCCACCGGCCAGTCCTGCCATCTGGTGGTGCCATCCGAAGATCAGATCGTGGTGGTGGCGCGGATCGAGGCGCCCGGGGACCTCGGCTATTCGGTGCGGGTCGGCTATCGCCGCCCGATCATCGACGCCACGTCGGGCCTGATGATGTACGGCAGGGCCTCGGATGCCGCCAAGGCCGCCCTGCGCGCCCGGCTGGAGCCGTTGCACGGCGAGCGCCGGGTCAAGGCTTTCGTCGAGGAGGCCGAGGCCGCCGCCGCCGAGGGCCATGCCCGTCGGCCCAGCGACTTTGTGCGCGGAGTCACCGACGTGGTCGCCCCGGTTATGGGGGCGGACGGAATCATCGCCACCCTGATCTGTCCGCATATCGAGCGCCTGCCCAAGGTCTGCGACCTCGACGCGGTTCCGGCGATCCTGACCGAAGCGGCGGAGCGCATTTCCCGCGAAATGACGGCGGCGTCGCAGGCCTGACGCCCGATCAGAGCCATTGACGACATGACCACGCGCCGTCATTTTCGCTGGTAGGCACGACTTTTACTCATAAATGGTCGGCCGGTGGGAGCAGCGTCCATGGCCGCCATCTATCCGGACCTTGCGGGCAAGGTCGTGGTTGTCACGGGCGGCGCCCAGGGCATCGGCGAGGCCATCGTGCGCGCCTTCGCCGCCCAGAAGGCCAGGGTCGGCATCCTCGACATCGACGCCGAGCGCGGCGCCGCCCTCGCCGCCGAGCTGGGCCCTGACGCCTGCTTCCAGCGTTGCGATGTCACCGACATCCCCGCTCTCAAGGCCGCCATCGGCGCGGTCCGCGAGACGCTCGGTCCCATCGGTGTCCTGATTAACAACGCCGCCCACGACGAGCGCCACGACACGCTCGAGGTCACCGAGGCCTATTGGGATGGCCGCATCGCGGTGAACCTGAAGCACCAGTTCTTCGCCGCCCAGGCCGTGCTGCCCGACATGATCGCCGCCGGGGGCGGAGCGATCGTCAACCTCGGCTCCTGCTCCTGGATCATCGGCCAGGGCGGCATGGCGGCCTATACGGCGTCCAAGTCGGCGGTGCTGGGACTGACGCGGTCACTGGCGCGGGACTTCGGCGAGCACGGCGTGCGCGTCAACGCCGTGGCCCCCGGCTGGATCATGACCGAACGCCAGCTGGAGCTGTGGGTGACGCCGGAGACCGAGAAGGACATCTACGCCAATCAGTGCCTGAAGCGCCGCCTGGTCCCCGACGACGTGGCTCGGCTGGTGGTGTTTCTGAGTTCCGATGAGGCCTCGGCCATCACCAACCAGCACCACATCGTCGACGGCGGCTGGAACTGAGATGACCGCCCAGCCGCCTCCGGGCCGAAAGCCGCTGCGCAGCCGCGCCTGGTTCGATAATCCGCATAACCCCGACATGACGGCGCTCTATCTGGAGCGCTATCTCAACTATGGCCTGACCCTGGAGGAGCTGCAGTCCGGCAAACCGATCATCGGCATCGCCCAGACCGGCTCGGACCTCAGCCCCTGCAATCGCCACCATCTTGAGCTGGCCAAGCGGGTGCGCGAGGGCATCCGCGAGGCGGGCGGCATCGCCATGGAGTTTCCGGTCCACCCGATCCAGGAGACCGGCAAGCGCCCCACCGCCGGCCTGGACCGCAACCTGGCCTATCTCGGCCTGGTCGAGTTGCTGCATGGCTATCCGCTTGACGGGGTGGTGCTGACCATCGGCTGCGACAAGACCACTCCGGCCTGTCTGATGGCCGCGGCCACGGTCGACATCCCGGCCATCGCCCTGTCGGTCGGGCCGATGCTGAATGGCTGGCATCGCGGCGAGCGGGTCGGGTCCGGAACCATCATCTGGCAGGCGCGCCAGATGATGGCCAAGGGCGAGATCGACTATCGCGGCTTCCTTGAGCTGGCGGCCAAGTCAGCCCCCTCGGTCGGCTACTGCAACACCATGGGCACGGCCACGACCATGAACAGCCTGGCCGAGGCGCTGGGCATGCAGCTGCCCGGTTCGGCCGCCATTCCCGCCCCGTACCGCGAGCGCGGTCAGATCGCCTATGAGACGGGCTTGCGCATCGTCGAGATGGTCGCCGAGGACCTGAAGCCCTCCGACATCCTGACCCGGGAAGCGTTCGAGAACGCCATCGTGGTCAACTCCGCCATCGGCGGCTCGACCAATGCGCCGATCCACCTGACGGCCCTGGCGCGGCATGTCGGCGTGGACCTGCCGCTCGGCGAGTGGCAGCGGCTGGGCCATCATGTGCCCCTCCTGGTCAATCTTCAGCCCGCCGGCGCCTATCTGGGCGAGGACTATCACCAGGCCGGAGGCGTGCCGGCCGTGGTGGCCGAACTGATGCGCCACGGCCTGATCCACGAGTCCGCCGTGACCGCCAACGGCCGCTCCATCGGCGACAACTGCCGGGGGGCCGAGATCGTCCTGCCCGACGTCATCCGGACCTTCGAGACCGCCCTGGTCAAGGAGGCGGGCTTCCTGGTCCTCACCGGCAATGTCTTCGACAGCGCCATCATGAAGACCAGCGTCATCTCCGAGGACTTCCGCGCCCGCTACCTGTCCGATCCCGACCAGCCCGAGGCCTTCGAGGGCGTGGTGACCGTGTTCGACGGACCCGAGGACTACCACCGTCGCATCGACGATCCGGCCGAGGGGATCACCGAGGGCCACATCCTGGTCATGCGCGGCGTCGGTCCGGTGGGTCATCCGGGCGCGGCCGAGGTCGTCAACATGCGCCCGCCCGACTATCTGATCAAAGCCGGGATCGCCGCCCTGCCCTGCATCGG
>CAXBPJ010000016.1:0-11223 GCA_963977325.1 uncultured Brevundimonas sp.
CTATGTGGTGTCGGCGTCCGAGGCGCGGCAGGCGGCCGAGGCCAGCGTGCGGGCCGAGGTCGAGGTGCTGGCCGGCATTCACCGCGAGCGCGGCGACAATGCGCTGAACGCCGCCCTGATCGAGCGGGTCTCGCGCGGCGGCTCCTACCTCTATGTGCTCAGCGACCGCACCGGCGCGATCAAGACCGCCAACATCAGCCAGTCGCCGTTTGATCCGGCGTCCGCCGGCGACGATCCGCGCTGGGACGATTTCCGCGTGCCCGATGTCGATGAGGACGGGCGGGTGCAGATGCGCCAGGCCATCGGCGTGGAGACGCCGCTGGGGCCCAACGACCTGCTGTTCGTCGGCCAGGACATCGGGGACATCGAGGACTATCTGGCGCGGCTGACCCAGGCCTTGTGGGCCGCCATGGCGATGGTGCTGATCCTGGGCCTGGTCGGCGGCCTGATCATCAGTCGCAATGTCGAGCGCGGCATGGGCCGTATCCAGACGGTGGTCTCGGCTGTTCAGGGGGGCGATCTCAAGGCGCGGGCCGAGGTGCGCGGGCGCGGTGACGAGCTGGACGAACTGGCCGACGGCTTGAACATCATGCTGGACCGGATGGAGGCCTCCATGGCCTCGATCCGCCACGCCGGCGACGCCATCGCCCACGACCTGCGCTCGCCGCTGACCCGCATGCGGGCCAAGCTGGAGGTGGCCCTGATCGACGCCGAGGCCGGACGGATCGACGCGGTCGACGCGCTTCAGGTGGCGCTCGGTGAGGCCGACGACCTGCTCAAGACCTTCAACACCGTCCTGGCCATCGCCCGGCTGCAGGCCGCCAAGACGCCGGCGACCTCGCCTCCGACATGGCCGAGCTCTACGAGCCCGCCGCCGAGGACAAGGGACTGGAGTTCGGCCACGAGGTCGAGCGCGGCCTGTTCATCTACGCCAGCCGGTCCTTCCTGAGCCAGGCCCTGGCCAATCTGATCGACAACGCCATCAAATACACCCCGCCCGGCGGGGCGGTGATGCTGCGCGCGCGCCGTCGGTCCTCCGGCGAGATCGAGTTCTCGGTCACCGACACCGGCCCGGGGGTGCCCGCCGAGGACCGCGACCGGGTGATCCAGCGTTTCGTCCGGCTGGAGAACAGCCGTTCGGAACCCGGCTCGGGCCTTGGCCTCTCGCTGGTCGCCGCCGTCGCCGAGGCTCATGCCGGGCGCTTGCAGATCGACGAGGGGCCGGGCTCCGTCGAGCAGGACGACGGGCGCGTGTCCGGCCCCGGCCTGCGCGTCGCCTTCATCCTGCCTCCCGCCGACTGATGGGACAACTGCTCGGGCCCCGACTGACCCCGCCCGGACCCGTGATCGACGGGGAGGCGGCAGAGCGGGTTCGCGACGAACTGGCGGCGGCCGCAGGTCAAGGCGGATGGTCGGATCAGCTGGACGCCGCCTGGTCGGCGCTGGCGCCGATGGTGGCCGCCTCGCCCTATCTGGCCTCCCTGATTCGGCGCAGGCCAGAGCGGTTGGGCGACACCCTTGGAGCCGATCCCGAAGCGCGGCTGGCCGAGATCATCGCCGCCACAGAGGCGCTGGCCGTCATCGGTGTTGATGCCGACGACAGCGCCGAGGCGGAGGCCTACGCGGCCTTAAGGCGACTCAAGCGCGATGTGCACCTGACCCTGTCCCTGGCCGATCTGGGCGGGCTCTGGAACGCGAAGCGTGTGACCCAGGCGCTCAGTGACTTTGCCGACGCCGCCGTGCGCGCGTCGCTGGCCATGGCCGCCCAGGCCCTGCGTCGTCGTGGCAAGCTGATCTCGGCCCCCGACGATCCGCGCGGGCCGCTCCCCGGCCTGTTCGGTCTGGCCATGGGCAAACACGGCGCGGGCGAGCTGAACTATTCCTCCGACATCGACCTGTCGCTGTTCTACGACCCCGAGATCACGGCGACCGCCTTCGCCGAGGGGCTGGATGTCCAGACCTGGTTGACCAAGCTGGCGCAAAGCATCACCCGCCTGCTCTCGGAGCGATCGGGCGACGGCTATGTGTTCCGGCTCGATCTTCGACTAAGGCCCGACCCCTCGACCACCCCTCCGATCGTCGCCGCCCCTGCGGCCCTGGCCTATTACGAATCGGTCGGCCAGAACTGGGAGCGGGCCGCCTTCATCAAGGCCCGGCCGGTGTGCGGCGACACCCAGGCCGCGCGAGCCTTTCTGGATGAGCTCGAGCCCTTCGTCTGGCGCCGCAGCCTGGACTATCAGGCCATCGCCGACGTCCATTCGATCAAGCGCCAGATACACGCCCACAAGACCGGCGAAGGCCTGACCGCCGCCGGAGCCAATCTGAAGCTCGGCCGCGGCGGTATCCGCGAGATCGAATTCTTCGCTCAGACCCAGCAGCTGATCCTCGGCGGCCGCGACAGGCGTTTGCGCGCGCCCCGCACCGACCAAGCCCTCGCCGCCCTGGCCGACGCCGGTCATCTGGAGCCTGCTACGGGCAAAGAGCTGACCGCCGCCTATTGGCGGCTGCGCGACCTGGAGCACCGGGTGCAGATGCGGGAGGACGAGCAGACCCACGCCCTGCCCGAGGACGATGACGCCCGCCGGGCCGTGGCGGCGCTCTCGGGCGCCGACGATCTGGCGACCTTCGACGCCGAGGTCGAGGCCCTGCTGATCGGGGTCAACCGCCGCTACGGGGAGCTGTTCTCGGATGAGGAGGACCTGTCCTCGCCCTATGGCAGTCTGGTGTTCACCGGCGTCGAAGACGATCCCGAGACCCTGGCGACCCTGGAACGGATGGGCTTCTCCAATCCGCCGTCGGTGGCGGCGACCATTCGCGGCTGGCACCACGGCCGCATCAACGCCACCCGGACCGCTCGCGGGCGCGAACTGTTCACCCGCCTGGCGCCCAAACTTCTGACCGTGGCGGCCGAGACGGGCGCGCCGGATCGCGCCTTTCGACGCTTCTCGACCTTCTTCGAACAGCTGTCGGGCGGCGTGCAGGTCATGTCCCTGTTCCTGGCCCAGCCGGCCCTGTTCGAGACCGTGGTGCGGGTCATGGCCTTCGCGCCGCGCCTGGCCCGCACCCTGGGCCGCAGCCCCGCCGCGCTGGACAGCGTGCTGGACGCCCGGTTCGACCGCGACATCGCAGAGGATTCCGGCGTGCTGACCGAGCTGGCCCACGAGGTCGCGGCCGCGCCCGACCTCGAGACGGCCATGAACGTGGTCAGGCGCATCACACGCGAGCAGCGATTTCGCATCGGAATGCAGGTGGTCACCGGCCGGGCCGAGCTCTGGGCGGCCGGCGAGGGCTACGCCGATCTGGCCGACGCGGCGATCCGCGCCCTGTCGCCCCACGCCTGGCGCGAGATAGAGGCGCGGGCCGGCGCCTTTCCGGGCGCGGTCGCGGTAGTGGCCCTGGGCAAGGCCGGATCGCGCGAGATGACGGCCGGTTCAGACCTCGACCTGATGACCGTCTATCGCGCCGAGGCGCCCGATGCCGCGTCGGACAAGAAGAGCTGGAGCGCCGACGTCGTCTATGGTCGCTTCACGCAGCGGCTGATTGCGGCCCTGTCGGCGCCGACCTCGGAGGGAGAACTCTATCAGGTTGACATGCGGCTGAGGCCCTCAGGCTCTGCCGGGCCGGTGGCCGTGTCTCTCCCGGCGTTCCGAGACTACTACGCCTCGGAGGCCGACACCTGGGAGGTCATGGCCCTGACCCGGGCGCGGGTGGTGTGGGCCGACGACGACACCTTCGCCACGGAGGTCGAGGACGCGATCGCCGAGGCGCTGACCCACCCGCGTGACCCGGCGACGGTCCGGCATGATGCGCGCGAGATGCGGGCGCTGATGACGCGCGAGCGACCACCGTCGGGTTTCTGGGATCTGAAGCTCAATCCCGGAGCCCAGGTCGATTGCGAATTCGCCGCCCAAATGGCCCGCCTGACCGGGCTGGCGCCGCTGGGCGTCTCGACGCTGGAGGCCCTAGCCACGCCCGGAATCGATCCGGCCCTTGGCGAAAGCTGGCGGCTACACCAGACGCTCAATCAGGTGATCAACGCCTGTTTCCGCCACGCCATCTCGATCGAGGAGGAGCCCGAAGGCTTCCAGAACCGCCTGGCGCGGCTGGTCGGAGAGGACGATTTCGCCGCCCTGCACGATCACCTCGCCACCCTGCGCACCCGCGCCCACGCGGCCTGGACGGCGATGGTCGACTGAGGCCGGTCAGACCGGCGGCAGGTCCTCGGCCAGGATGGCCATCTCGAACATGAAGCTGCCGTCGTCGTCCTCGTCCTTGAACACCACGCCGATGAACTCGTCACCGACGTAGACCTCGGCCGAATCGTTCTGCTTGGGGCGGGCCTTCAGGTGAATGCCGCCGGTGTTGAAGGTGCGCTTCAGGTGGCTCTCGATGCGCTTGATGTCGGTGTCGTTCACGGGCGGGCCCCTGGCTGTCTCGGAAGGCGGCGGACCCTAGTGAGGCCCGCGCCTCATTACAAACGCCGATCGAACGGCTTGGCTCAGATCACGAAATCATAGACCACGTCGGCGAGCGTATGATCCATGGTCCGGGCCGGGCTCTCGCCGGTCGGGCAGTTGACCAGGCGGGCCGGCACCCCGGCCACGGTGCAGCCGGCCGGCACGGGCTTGAGCACCACCGAGCCCGAGGCCACCTTGGCGTAGTCGCCGATCTGGATGTTGCCGAGCACCTTGGCCCCCGCGCCGATCAGCACGCCCCGGCCGATCTTGGGGTGGCGGTCGCCGCGCTCGGCGCCGGTGCCGCCCAGGGTGACGCCGTGCAGCATCGAGACCTCGTCGCCCACCACCGCCGTCTCGCCGATGACGATGCCCGTGCCATGGTCCAGGAACACCCCCGAGCCGATGGTTGCCGCCGGGTGGATGTCCAGCTGGAACAGCTCAGACATCCGGCTCTGGAAATGCAGCGCCAGTGTCTCGCGCTCCCGCGACCAAAGCCAGTGCGCAACCCGGTGGGCTTGCAGGGCCTGATAGCCCTTGAAGAACAGGAAGGGCTGCAGCAGCGAGCGGATGGCCGGATCGCGCTCCTCGACCGCGCCCAGATCGGCCTCGGCGGCGGAAATGATGGCGGGATCAGCCTCGAAGGCCTCGAGGCAAACCTCGCGCACGCTCATGGCGCCCAGTTCGGGGTCGCCCAGTTTCCGGGCGATCTGGAAGCTCAGCGCGCCAGCCAGGCTGTCGTGCGACAGCAGGGTGGCGTGCAGCAGCGAGCCGAGCAGGGGTTCGCCCGCCGCCGCCTCGGCGGCGCTGTCGCGCAGACGGGTCCACAGATCGGGCGTCTGTTCGACCGGCTTCAGATGGGCCATGCGTCCTCCTTGGGGACGGTTCAGCGCGGGGCCAGCATGACATGGGCCAGCCAGCCCGGCAGCACATTCTCCGCGCCATATGGTAGGCGCGCAAGGCCGTCGCCACGGTGAAGGCGTCGCGCACCTGTCCGGCGGCGATGGCGTCCAGCAGCGCGGTGAAGCGGGGGCGGGCGACAACCAGGGCCTCGGTCTCGTCCGGGCCAAGGCCTTCCACCGGCTCCAGATCCCACGCCAGCCAGCTGACGGCGCGCTCGTCGGTGATGGAGTTGGACAGCTCCACGCGCAGCGCCTCGACCCAGACACCGGCCTTCAGTCCGGCCTCCTCGGCCAGTTCGCGCCGGGCCCCCGCCAAGGGATCCTCGTCGAAAGGCGCGCCTCCCTCTGGCATCTCCCAGGAGAAGTTCATCAGGGCGAACCGCTGCTGGCCGACGAGGGTGACCGTGCCGTCGCCGTGCAGCGGCAGGACGCCGACGGCCAGCGATTTGGGCCGCATGACGCCGTAGCTGGCCGAGGCGCCCGTTGGGGCCGTCGCCGGCTGCTCCGTCACCGCCATCCACGGATTCTCGAACGTCACCCGGCCCGGCTCGGCGGTCCACGGTCGCGGTCGCGCGACGCCGGCGGCCCAGGGCGGATCGGCGGGCCGGTCGGCGGCGGAGAAGGGCTTGGCGGCATCCCGGGCCGAGCCGCGCCTAGATGCTGAGAATGACTCTCGATTTGCCACGTCTCGGCGAGGCCCTGCCGACCCCCGCACCCTCCGACGACGCCATCCGCCGCTTGGCGCGGCGCAGGTCCTGTCCGGCCCAAGCCCTGTCCTCGCCCTGTCCCGACGACGCCGAAGTCACGAAGATGATCGCCCTCGCCGCCCGGTCGCCGGACCACGGCAAGCTGGCGCCCTGGCGCTTTGTGGTCCTGTCCGCCGAGACGCGCGTCGCCATCGGCCGCAATCTCGAGCCCCTGGCCGAGGCCCAGCCCAAGCCCGACAAGGCCCGGGCGGTTCTGGCCAAGCTGGTCAATCCGCCGGTGACGGTGATGGTCGTCTCGACCCCCACACCCGACCACAAGGTGCCGGTCTGGGAGCAGGAGCTGTCGGCTGGCGCCGTGTGCATGAACCTGATCCACGCCGCAGACGCCTACGGCTGGGCCGCCAACTGGATCACCGACTGGTACAGCTATGCACCCGAGGCGGTGGTCCTGTTCGGCATCGGCGAGCGCGAACGCATCGCCGGCTTCATCCATTTGGGAACCGCCGCCGAGCCGTCGCTGGAACGGGCGCGGCCGGACGCCACTGCGCTGATCAGCCGCCGCTAGGGCCTTAAAGCGCCACCACCTCATAGCCATCCGACGCCGCCAGCCGTTCGGCCAGCACCGCCCGGTGGCAGCCCGCGTGATCGGCCTCGAAACACAGCAGGGCCGTGGGCGCCTGCGATGCCAGTTCGCGCAGCTCGGCCAGCGCCAGCTGCGACGCGGGCTCGGCCAGGTGGTCGTCGAAGATCGCGCGCATCTCGTCGATCCGGCCCTTGCGTGCGGCGTCGCGTCCCGCCTTGGGGGTGCCCAGTGCGCGGAGATGACGATAGTCGATTCCTTCGGCCCGCAGACTTTCGCCCAGAATGGTCTTGGAGAATCCGACGCGCCGCGAAGCCGCCACCGCCCGCACATCGACCAGCCGTTGGACGCCCGCGACCTTCAGCCGCTCGACGACCGCGCCCTGGGTCGCGCCTTCATAGCCGATCGTGAACAGTTTCATGGGCTCGAGATGGGGGATCGCCTGGCGTCGCGCCACCGGTGGCCCCCTTCGTCGTCGATCAAGGGCGATCTCGCCCTTGCGAATATCTGATCAGCGATAATCTTTTTGCAGTGCGGTGCGTTTCATGATCCGCTCATCGTTAGAAGCCGCCGTCAGCGAGTCGCATGCTCTACGCTCTTCACGAACTGGCCTATCAGTCGGCCGCGCCGTTTCGCCTCTGGGCCCAGATGGGCCGGGACTTCTGGACATCTCCCTTCAATCCGGCCGCCCAGACCGCAATCGGGCGCACCGCCTATGCGTCGGCGGAACTGTTCGAGAGCCTGACGCGGCGGTACGGCAAGCCCGACTGGCGGCTGGAGACCATCCGCGTCGACGGCCATGAGGTGCGGACGATCGAGGAGGTGGTCTGGTCCTCGCCCTGGTGCCGGCTGGTTCGCTTCACCCGCAACGCCGCCGATCTTAAAGCGGCCGGCAAGCCCGCGAGCGGACCCAATGTTCTGATCGTAGCGCCCCTGTCGGGCCACTACGCCACCCTGTTGCGCGGCACGGTCGAGACCTTCCTCCAGGATCACGACGTCTATGTCACCGACTGGGAGAACGCCCGCAACGTGCCGGTGCTGGAGGGGCGGTTCGACTTCTTCGACTATATCGACCACGTCCGCATGATGCTGGCCGAGGTCGGGCCGCGCGCCCATGTCGTGGCCGTGTGCCAGCCGGGACCGCCGGTGCTGGCCGCCGTGGCCCGCATGGCCGAGGACGACGAGGCGGCCCGTCCCGCCTCCATGACCTTCATGGGATCGCCGATCGACGCGCGCCTGTCTCCGACCGTCACCAACAGGCTGGCCGAGGACAAGCCCTTCGCCTGGTTCCGGTCGAACATGATCCACACGGTGCCTCTGCCGTACCCGGGCTTCGGGCGGCGGGTCTATCCGGGCTTCGTTCAGCTCTACAGCTTCATGTCGATGAACGAGGAGCGCCACATCGACGCGCACAAGCAGTATTTCGAACATTTGGTCGACGGCGACGGCGACAGCGTCCACAAGCACCAGGAGTTCTATGACGAGTATCTGTCGGTGCTGGACCTGACCGAGGAGTTCTACCTCCAGACCATCGACATCGTCTTCCAGTCGCACCTCTTGCCCCGGGGCGAGCTGAGCCATCGCGGGCGGCCGATCCGGCTGGACGCCATCACCGATGTCGGCCTGATGACCATCGAGGGCGAGAACGACGACATCTCCGGCGTCGGTCAGACCCAGGCGGCGCACGGCCTGTGCCCCAACATCCCCAAGAAGCGCCGCGTGCTGCACGTCCAGCCCAAGGTTGGCCACTATGGCGTCTTCAACGGCCGGCGCTTCCGCGACGAAATCTATCCCCTGACGCGCGATTTCATCGCCAGGAACGAGGCCCTCTGTGCGCCTTCACGACGGGCAGAGACTGCGGCTTGACGATCTGGGTCCGGAGGTGGTCCTCCGGGTCAATCGTCGCGCCCGGCGCATCTCCATCCGCATCGACGCCCGCTCCGGCGAGGCGATCGCCACCGCCCCGTCCGAACGCCGGCTGAGGGAGGCGGTCGAGTTCGCGCGCTCGCGGTGGAGCTGGATTGCGGAAAGGCAGTCGGCGCGTCCCGAGGCTCATCGGTTCGCGCCCGGCGGTGTGGTTCGTCTAGGCGACGCGGATCACCGGCTGGAGGCCATTCCCGGCTCAGGGGCGGCGCGTCTGGCCGAGGATGTTCACGGGCCGCTGATCCGCTCGGGCGGCGAGGGCGAGGCCTTCGCCCGGCGGGTCGAGAACCTGTTGCGCCGCGAGGCTCGCGCCCGGCTTGAGATGCGCACGCGGGTTCACGAACAGGCCTTGGGCCTGACGCCCTCGACGGTCTCCATCATGGACGCCCGATCGCGCTGGGGCAGCTGCACGCCCCAGACCCGCAGCATCCGCTACTCCTGGCGGGTCGTCATGGCCCCCGACGCCGTGCTCGACTATCTGGCCGCCCACGAGGTCGCCCACCGCATCCACGCCGACCACAGCCCGGCCTACTGGCGCGTGGTCCACGGCTTGGTCGGAGACCATCGGCCGCACCGCGCCTGGCTGAGGGAGCACGGCGCGGCGCTGCACGCGGTGAACCGGGGTTAGGCGCCGAGGCCCGCCTTTACCGTATAGGTCGCCTCGGTCCTTGAGGCGACCTCGTCTAGGGTCACGCCCTCGGCCAGTTCGATCAGCTCCAGCCCCGCGCCGTCCGGCTTCACGTCGAAGACGCACAGATCGGTGATGATGCGGCTGACCACGCCTGTCCCCGTCAGCGGCAGACTACATTGCTTCAAGACCTTGGACTGGCCGTGCTTGTTGGCGTGATCCATCACCACCACCACGCGCTTGACGCCGGCGACCAGATCCATCGCTCCGCCCATCCCCTTCACCAGCTTGCCGGGGATCATCCAGTTGGCGATGTCGCCGTTCTCGGCCACCTCCATCGCGCCCAGGATCGACAGATTGATGTGGCCGCCCCGGATCATGGCGAAGCTGTCGGCCGAGCTGAAATAGGCGCTCTCAGGGATCTCGGTGATCGTCTGCTTCCCGGCATTGATCAGGTCGGGATCCTCCTCGCCCTCCCAGGGGAAGGGACCCATGCCCAGCATGCCGTTCTCGCTTTGCAGCGTCACGGTCATGCCCTCTGGGATGTAGTTGGCCACCAGGGTCGGGATGCCTATGCCCAGGTTGACGTAAAAGCCATCCTGAAGCTCGCGAGCGGCGCGTTCAGCCAGTTGTTCGCGGGTACGGGGCATCAAAAGCTCCTCGAACGGATGGCGAGAATGAACAGGAGAATGGCGCCGCCGAAGCCGACCCAAGGAGCCCAGGCCGAAGCGGTCGCGCCAACCGGGAGGGTCCCGGTCATGACAAGGACCACGGCGATCAGGAGGGCCACGGCGCCGATGAGCAGCAGCGTGAAGCGCGACATCACGCCACCTCGTCACTGGCGGCTTCGGCCCGCTTACGCACCGTCCGTTGTTCGATCCGCTTCTCGGGCGAGCCCAGGATCAGCCGGTCGACATAGATGCCCGGGGTGTGGATGTGGTCGGGGTCCAGCGAGCCCGTCGCCACGATCTCCTCCACCTCGACGACGCAGGCCCTGCCGGCCGTGGCCATCATCGGATTGAAGTTGCGGGCGGTCTTGCGGAACACCAGGTTGCCGCGCTCATCGGCCTTCCAGGCCTTGACGATCGACAGGTCGGCGGTGAGCCCCGTCTCCATCACATAGTCGCGGCCGTCGAACTCGCGCCCCTCCTTGCCGTCAGCCACCAGCGTGCCGACGCCGGTGGCGGTGAAGAAGGCCGGGATGCCGGCGCCGCCGGCGCGGATGCGCTCGGCCAGCGTGCCCTGCGGATTGAACTCCAGCTCCAGCTCGCCCGACAGATACTGGCGCTCGAACTCCTTGTTCTCCCCGACATAGGAGCTGATCATCTTCCTGATCTGTCGCGTCTCCAGCAGCAGACCCAGGCCGAAGCCATCGACACCCGCATTGTTGGAGATGACGGTCAGGCCCTTGGTCCCGCTGTCGCGCAGGGCGGCGATCAGGGCCTCGGGGATACCGCACAGGCCGAATCCGCCGGACATCACGGTCATGCCGTCGAAGGTTAGACCCTCCAGGGCGGCCTTGGCGTCGGGATAGATCTTCTGCATCGCGCTCCCTTTTTCACCGTCTGATGAATATCGCGGCGTTCTCTCGTCCCGTAACGCGCGGGCGGAATAGGGGCAAGCGTCATCCCTCGTGGCGTCCGGCCCACAGGGGCGCGATGGCCGCCAGACAGGCCTCCGCCTCGGCCTGGTCCGGCGTCTCGTCCTCGACGCCGTAGCCGACCATGTCGCCGCCGCCGACCGCCTGGATGACGACGCCGTCCGCCCGAGGCAGCATGCTGACTCCGCGATAATAGAGGCCGTAGGTCACCTCGGGCTGGGGCGTCAGCCAGGCGATCTGACCGCGAACCGGGATGACTGTTTCGTCGCCGAACAGCGCCCGCGCGCCATAGCCCGTGCAATTGACGATCACCGGCTCCGACAGCGCCATCAGCTCGGACGGGGCATGGAAGACGCGCTGCTCGATGCGCCCGCCTTCCAGCAGCACGGCCGTGGCGATCCGGTGCGCGTACTCGGCGACATTGAAGGT
>CAXBPJ010000017.1:0-10497 GCA_963977325.1 uncultured Brevundimonas sp.
GCCGCTTGCCCCTGCCGGGTCTGGAGCCGCGCGGCGCGGTGGCCCTGCGCCTGCCGGGCCTGACACTGATCGGCGCCCATCTGGGGCTGGCGCGATCGTCGCGGCGCGCGCAGCTGGCCCGGATCACCGCGCAGGCCTCTCGGATCGCGGACGACCACATCGTGATGATGGGCGATTTCAACGAATGGCGCGACGACCGGGGCCTTGAATCGCTGGCCGGGTTCAGGGTCGTGGCGCCGGGACCGTCCTGGCCCGCACCCCTGCCCCGGCTGCGGCTGGACCGGATGGCCCTGTCCACGAACCTGCACGTCCTGGAAACCGGCGTCTTCAACGAAGCGGGCGCGCGCGACGCGTCCGACCACCTGCCGATCTGGGCGCGCATCCGCTTTCCGTGAAGATTGCGAAACCGGGCTTGCGGCGCTAACAAGGCGCCAAGCATCAACCGGAGTGCGCTTATGACCGCCATCATCGACATCTTCGCCCGTGAAATCCTGGACAGCCGCGGCAACCCGACCGTCGAGGTCGACGTGACCCTGGAAGACGGCACCATGGGCCGCGCGGCCGTTCCCTCCGGCGCGTCGACCGGCGCGCACGAGGCGGTCGAAAAGCGCGACGGCGACAAGTCCCGCTATATGGGCAAGGGCGTGCTGGAGGCGGTGGCCGCCGTCAACGGCGAGATCGCCGAGAACCTGGTGGGCGAGGATTCGACCGAACAGCGCGCCATCGACATGATGATGTGCGAGCTGGACGGTACGCCCAACAAGGGGCGCCTGGGCGCCAACGCGATCCTAGGCGTGTCGATGGCGGTGGCCAAGGCCGCGGCGGATGCGACCAACCAGCCGCTGTACCGCTATGTCGGCGGTACCAGCGCGCGCATCCTGCCGGTCCCGATGATGAACATCATCAATGGCGGCGAACATGCGGACAACCCGATCGACATCCAGGAATTCATGATCATGCCCGTCGCCGCGGAGAACATCCGCGAAGCCGTACGCATGGGCTCGGAGATCTTCCACACGCTGAAAAAGGAGCTGTCGGCGGCGGGCCTGTCCACGGGCATCGGCGACGAGGGCGGCTTTGCCCCGAACCTGTCGTCCACCCGCGACGCCCTGGATTTCATCCTGAAGGCCATCGAGAAGGCCGGCTATCGTCCCGGCGACGACATCATGCTGGCGTTGGACTGCGCCTCCACCGAATACTTCAAGGGCGGCAACTACGAGATGAAGGGCGAGGGCAAGTCCCTGACCCCCGGCGAGAACGTCGATTACCTGGCCGCTCTGTGCGACGCTTATCCGATCCTGTCGATCGAGGATGGCTGCGCCGAGGATGACTGGGACGGCTGGAAGATGCTGACCGACAAGCTGGGCGACCGCGTGCAGCTGGTCGGCGACGACCTGTTCGTGACCAACCCCGCCCGCCTCGCCGCCGGCATCGGCGAGGGCCTGGCCAACTCCATCCTGATCAAGGTCAACCAGATCGGCACCCTGTCCGAGACCCTGGACGCCGTCGATCTGGCCCACCGCGCCGGCTACACCTCGGTGATGAGCCACCGCTCGGGCGAGACCGAGGATTCGACCATCGCCGACCTGGCGGTGGCCGCCAACTGCGGACAGATCAAGACCGGGTCCCTGGCCCGCTCGGACCGGACCGCCAAATACAACCAGCTGCTTCGCATCGAGGAGCTGCTGGGCGACCAGGCCGACTATTTCGGCGACCGGATGCTGCTGGGGTAGGGGGTCGATCGCCGGTTCGGCCGTGCTCGGGCGGTTGGATGGGCGACATCGACGTCGTGACGGGAGGGGGCGAACCGCCCCCGGTCGTCCCCCGGAAAAAGTCGGGCCCGGTCCGGGCGGGAGATTATATTCACCATTCGGCGAAAGCCCCATGCTCATGGCGCGGTCTTGTCCCGGGCGCCGGGCCGGCGGCGGGCGAGGCGAAGGTCTTCATAGCCCGGCGGCAGGGGACGACCTTCGATCAGGGCCTCGGCGACTTCCAGCGCCATGCCCCGGATGAACTGGCGCAGGAGGTCGTCGCGTCGACAGGCGTCCTGCGCGGTTTCCCACGGCTCATCCTCGGCGTCGGCCTGCAACACTTCGTCGAGCCGAGCGATCTCGACCGAAGCGCGCGCCAATCTCACCGCCTGCAGGCCATCGCCACGCCGCACGGCCTCGGCCGCATGGGCCAGGGCCCGACGGGCCATGACGCCAGGGTGGACCAGGGCCGGCGGCCGTGTCGCCTGCAAGGCCGCGTCCTCGCGGCGGCGCAACCGCTCCGCCTCGACCAGCCGATCGGCCAGGGCCCAGGCCTCGGCCGGGCGGGTCCAGCGCACGGCGCCGGTGTGATCGGCCTCGCCCGTCATGGCCAGCGACCCGCCCGTCCCGAGGATCGGCAGACCGGTTTGGACCGTCGGAGGGCCCCCGTCGTCGATCCGGGCCAAGGCGGCCGCCTGGGCCTGCTGACGCGCCCGCGCCGCCCGGGTCCAGCCCCCGCGCCCGGCCCGACGTCGCACAGCCCGCTCGCTGACGCCGAAACGCGCCGCCACGGCCGCCGCCGTCGGCCCTCGGCCCAGACCGCCGCGGTCGGCCGCGCCCGCGGGTCGGCCGTTCCCGCGTGGCCGGTCGCCTGAACCGTGTCGTCCATGAGATTCTCCCCATGCTCGCGCCTGACCGCCGCAGTCTAGGCCATGGCCGGGGGGCGTCGGCGATTCCGGCCGACCGTCGGCGCAAGTCCTTGGAAGTGCGAGGATTGGACGATGGAGATGGGGGAATAGGGCGCCGCGTCGGCCACCCGCACGGGTTCGCGGGCGCGTCCGTGAGGCCCTAGCCCTGGGTTTCGCCAAGAAAGGCCGGGTCGCCGTTCGTGGTCACGCCCTCAGATGTGGGGGTTTTCGAAGATGTCCTCCAGCGGGCGTCGGAACAGGGCGGCTATTCGATAGGCGAGGTCGAGGGAGGGGTCGTGTCTTTCGGTCTCGAGGGCGTTGACCGCCTGGCGCGACACGCCGAGGGCCTGGCCTAGCTGCTCCTGGGTCCAGCCGCGCTGGGCTCTCAGAGTTCTCAGGCTGTTTCGCATGGCAGCTCGATGTCTCGGGTGAAGGCGTCGCCTATGTAAGGCTGGCCTGACACCGCGTGCGCGTCATGTCAACCTAACATCAGACTCGGTTATGGCGGCGGAAGCCCGGTCGCGTCGGCGGGCCAAATGCGAACATTGGGCGAGGTGGCGTAGGCCCAGCGAATGGCGCCGGCGATGGCCCTGGACTGAGCGGCCGCGAGGGTGTCGACGGGCCTTCGAGGCAGACCGTGCAGGTGTCGCGCCCAGGCGGGCAGCAGATCGACGCCGCCCGCCATGATGACGCGCGCCGCCGGGGCCGTGTGCCAGGCGCCGAGGTTCTGGCGCAGGACCAGGTCGCGCACCTCCCGCGTCCGCTCGTCGCTGACCAGTTCGGGGCGCGTGACCTCAATGAAGGCCTCCGCCTCCCCGCGGGATCGCGGAATCGGATCGACGCCGAGCGGTCCAGCGACCCGCGCCATCTCATCGAAGTAGCAATCCTGATCGGCCCGGCTCATGTGCGGCTCGCCGTAGCGGCGCCAGCCATCCAGGAAACTCATCGCTTCGGTGACATGGACCCAGGCCAGGAGGCGCGGGTCCAAGGCGTCATAGGGCTCGCCGTTCGGCAGCGTCCCCCTGATCTGCGCGTGGATGGCGTTGATCCGGTCCAGCAGGGCTTCGGCGCGCGGGGCGGAATCGAAGGTGGTGACGCTGATGAACTTCGCGGTTCGCTTCAGCCGTCCGTGCATATCGGCGCGGAAATCGGAATGATCCCACACGCCGGCCAGCACCTTGGGATGCAGCATCTGCAACATCAGGCTCGCGATGCCGCCGGTCAGCATGCAGACCACGTCGCCGTGAACCCGCCAGGCCACCGAGTCCGGCGGAAACAGCGCATCCGCCCGCCGCATCACCGGCCGCTCGCCCTTGGCGGCGTCGTTGAAGACGGCGGTGACGCGGCGGCGCATGGCGGCGCGCACGATCTCGGCCGGCGATCGCTGGCGGAAGCTCAGCATCAGTGAAGGCTGCGGATCAGCGCCTCGATCCGGCGATCCAACCGGGCCACCTCAGCCTCCAGCCGCGCCTTTTCGGACGCCATGTCGATGGGGGCGCCGTCGTCGTAGGTGAGCTGGGCGCCCTTCGCGATCAGGTCGAGACGATAGATCAGGGTCACGCGACGCGCCGACAGCCGCTCCAGCTCGGTCTGATCCGCCATCAGGCCGCGTCCCGCCAGGCTTTCAGCGCCTCCATCGCCCGGATGCTCATCAGCCGCTTCTTGGCCCGGCCTCGATCCTTGGGCGGGATGCGATTGCCGTCTTCGTCCACGCGCGGCGCCTCCAGCGGCGGCAGCAAGCCGTAGTTGATGTTCATCGGCTGGAACCGGACTCCAGCCTCTGGGCCCTCCAGGTGCCCGCCGGTGATGTGCCCGACGAGGGCGCCCATCGCCGTCTCGGGCGGCGGCGGATCGAGCGGCCGGGACCTTCCAGCCTCCGCCAGTCGCTCGGCCGCCGCCAACCGCCCGGTCAGCAGGCCCATGGCGGCCGACTCAACATAACCCTCCACGCCCGTGACCTGGCCCGCGAAACGCAGGCGGGGCATGGCCTTCAGGCGCAGCTGGCGGTCCAGCAGCCTCGGCGAGTTCAGGAAGGTGTTGCGATGCAGGCCGCCCAGGCGGGCGAACTGGGCGTTCCGCAGGCCCGGGATCATGCGAAAGGTCTCGGCCTGGGCCCCGTACTTCAGCTTGGTCTGGAAGCCGACCAGATTGAACAGGGTGCCCAGGGCATTGTCCTGACGCAGCTGGACGATGGCGTGGGGCTTGACCATCGGGTCGCGCGGATTGGTCAGGCAGACAGGATTCATCGGGCCATGGCGCAGGGTCTCGCGGCCGCGCTCGGCCATGACCTCGATGGGCAGGCAGCCGTCGAAATAGGGAACGTGCTCCCAGTCCTTGAACTCGGCCTTGGGGCCGTCCAGCAGGGCGTCGATGAAGGCGTCGTACTGGGCCTTGTCCATCGGGCAGTTGACGTAGGCGGCGGCGTCCCCGCCGGGCCCGGCCTTGTCGTAGCGCGACTGCCGCCAGGCGATGTCGAAATCGATGGAATCGGCATGGACGATGGGGGCGATGGCGTCGAAGAAGCTGAGGCTTTCCTCGCCCGTCGTCTCCAGAATCGCCTTGGCCAAGGCGGGGGAGGTGAGGGGGCCGGTTGCGACAATGACCTTGTCCCACTCTTCCGGCGGCAGGTCGGCGATCTCCTCGCGGACGACGGTCACGAGCGGGTGAGCCTCCAGCCGCGCGGTGACGGCCTGAGAGAAGCCATCACGGTCAACCGCAAGCGCGCCGCCGGCCGGCACCTGATGCGCGTCCCCGCAGGCCATGATGATCGACCCCAGCGCCCGCATCTCTGCGTGCAGCAGCCCGACGGCGTTATATTCCCAGTCGTCGGAGCGGAAGGAATTGGAGCACACCAGTTCGGCCAGGCCGTCTGTGTGATGGGCGTCCGTCTTCACGCCGGGGACACCGCGCATCTCGTGCAGGATGACGGGCACTCCGGCTTCGGCGATCTGCCAGGCGGCCTCGGAACCGGCCAGACCGCCGCCGATGACGTGGATTGGGGAGAGGGAGGTCATGGCGGGCTTCTAGCGCCCGCGCCGACGCCGGGCCAGCCGTGCGGCCCGGCCCATGACCAAAGCTTAATCCGCTTCCTGCGCGAAGGCCGCTGACGTGGTCAGGCAGGTCGTCTAGTGTCGAAGCGGCTGTTCAAACCTGAAAGGGGATCGGGTCATGGCGTTTTCCGCGACAGACGCGGCGTTGGAAGGATTCCGGCTCGCACGCAGACATCCACGTGCGGTCATCGCCTGGGCTCTGGCGACGCTGGCGTTCAATGTCATCAGCATCGTCTCGATGATCCTGATCGCTGGATCGTCGCTGACCTCGCTGATGCAGATGGGTAGGGACCCGAGCGGAAGTCCCGAAGAGATGATGAGTCTGTTCGCCCCCCTGATCGGCCTTTACGCTGTGCTGATCCCGGTCACTCTGGTTTTCGTCGGGATCCTGACGACCGCAGTCTATCGCGCGACCCTGACCGACGCGGCGGATCGATTGGGATTCCTGCGTCTGGGCGCCGACGAGATCCGACAAATCCTCGTCGCGCTGATTGTCGGTATCCTCGGCTTCGTCGTCATCTTCGCTGTCACGCTGGTCGTGGCGATCATCGGCGGCGTTCTCGCGGCGGCGACGAGCGGCGGAGGCGATCCCAACATCGCCGGCATATTCATTATGATGGCCCTGATCTATCTGGGCATGTTCGTGGCCAGCATCGCCTTTTACGTGAAGTTCTCCTTCGCCGGACCGATGACGTTTCTCGACCGGCGGATTCGCGTCTTTCAATCGTGGGGAGCGACGAAGGGCTACTTCTGGCGCCTGTTCGGCTGCTATCTGCTTGCCGTCGTTCTGGGTGTGCTTGTCGCGCTGCTCGGCTGGTTCATGGGCATGGCCCTGATGCTCGCGTTCGGCGGGGACGTGAGCCAGATGATGGCGCCCGACATGTCGAGCCTCTCGACCTACCTGACGCCGGCGATGATCGCCTACATCGTGCTCAGCTCGGGCATCAGCGCGCTGACCTACGCAATCTTTCTCAGTCCGGCGATGGCCGCGTATCGCGACATTCGCGGGCCCTCGACGCCGGAGACAGCCGAGGTCTTCGCCTGATCGCTTCGCTTCATGGCCTGTGAATCAGAAGCCCCGCCGGATCGCTCCGACGGGGCTTCGTCTCACTTTCGCTGGGTCGAGCTCACCAGCGCCAGGCGTCTCGGATCACGTCGATGATATAGCCGTCGTACTCGTCGATCAGGTACAGGCTGTTGTCGACATAGACCCAGCGGGTCCCTTCCGGCGGCCAGGGCAGGCCGTAGAAGCGATGGTCGTTCAGGCGATAGCGCCAGAACACGTCCGGCAGGAAGTCGCCGACCCGCCAGGTGCGATTGTAATAGGCACGCGGCACCTGCCAGTAGCCGTAGCCCGGCGCGTAGTACCAGCCCCAGCGTGAGCCGGCGTATCCGCCGAACCAGTCGTTGCCACGCCACCAGTCGTAGCCGTGGCGATAGCGCCAGTCGTTCAGCCAGCGATCGCGGTTCCACTCGCGTTCCAGCTGGCGGCGGTATTCGCGGCGGCGATCCTCACGGCGGCCGTCGAAATTGCGCGGCGGCTGCCAGCGGTCGCGGTTGCTGTTCCAGCGGCCGTCGCGGTCGCCGCCGCTCCAGCCCGACCCGGCGCCCGGGCGATCCGGGCGGTCAGGTCTGTCGGGGCGATCCGGTCGCTCGGGACGATTGGGCCGCTGGGGCCGATCGGGACGCGGCTCGGGGCGCGACACCGGCGTCTCCGCCTCGACAGGACGGCCGGGACGATCCGGACGCGACGGACGGTCGGGCCTTTCGGGGCGGTTGGGCCGGTCTGGACGCGGCTCAGGGCGCGACACCGGGCGTTCGGCCTCGACCGGGCGGCTGGGACGATCTGGTCGTTCCGGGCGCTCCTGTCGGACAACCGGTTCGGACCGCTCCCGAGCCGGGCGCTCCTGGCGCGCCTGACGCTGGGGCCGTTCAGCGCGCGCCGGGCGTTGCGGGCGCTCGGCCCGGCTGGGGCGCTCGGCGCGGGCCTCGCGGCCGCGCTCCTGGGCCGCGACCACCGTCGGGCTGAGCGCCGGAAGGATGAAGGCGATGACCGAGGCGGCCATCATGAGCGAACGCTTCATGGTCCTGTTGATCCCCGCACGCCCTGGATGGGCGGCTCACATGCACAATCGCAATCTGTCCATGAACCCGGACTGAACGCTGATTGTCGGGCTGCCGACAGGGCGCGCAAGCAAAGACCCCGCCCAGGCGACTGGACGGGGTCTTCGGTGCGGCGTGAGCGGCTAGGGGAACTTGTCAGTACACGTCGAACAGGACGTCGGCGATCACTCCTGTCGCCAGGGCGACCAACAGAATGTCGTTGTTGGCGTGAACCCAGCGATGACCGCGCGGCGCGGGTCTCAAATTGTAAAAGTAGGGGTCGTTCACGTAGTAGCGCCGGTACTCGTAGGGGAGGACCGACCCGCGCCGCCAGCTGTAGTTGGCGTAGCGGGGCTGCACCCGGTAGTAGCCGTAGCTGGGCGCATACCAGAAGCCGGAGCGGTAGCCGCGATAGTCGCGGAACTCGGGCCGGCCGACGTACCAGTTGCGGTTCGAGCGATCCCAACGGTAGTCGACGCGGCGGTCCTGACGCCACTCCCGCCGGTCGTCGCGGCGATCCCAGCGGAAGTCGCGGCGGTCCTCTCGACGGTCGCGGCGATAGTCACGGCGGTCGTCGCGGCGTTCCTCACGGAACTCGCGGCGGCTGTCCTCGCCACGGCGATAGTCCCGGCGGTCATCGCGTCGGTCGCGGCGGTAGTCGCCCCGATCATCGCGGCGCTCCCGACGGAAGTCGCGGCGATCCTCGCGTCGGTCCTGACGCCATTCGCGGCGATCCTGGCGGGACTGGGCGTCGGCGACGGCCGGCGCGGCGGCCACGGCCAGGGCAAAGGCCATGGCGGTCGCCTTCAGGAAGGTCTTCATCATCGTCTCCTCGGTGCGAGCCCGCGACGGAGACGGTCGCCGGACCCGTTAAACATGACGGCAGGATCGCGACCGTCGCATGAACCCGTCCTGAACGGGCGGTTCAGCCGTGCCGGTTGCGCGGGGCCGGCGTCCTTCCCAGATCGGCATCACCGCCGGTTACAGGAGACGCTTATGCCCGCACCAATCGAACTCTGGTACTGGCCGACGCCCAATGGCTGGAAGGTATCGATCGCCTTGGAGGAAATGGGCCTGCCTTACGCGCTGAAGCCCGTGAACATCGGGGCCGGCGAGCAGTTCAAGCCCGAGTTCCTCGCCATCAGCCCCAACAACCGGATGCCGGCCATCGTCGATCCGGAGGGTCCGGGAGGCGAACCGCTGTCGATCTTCGAGAGCGGGGCGATCCTGCAGTACCTCGGGAACAAGTCGGGCCGGTTCTATCCGACCGACATCCGCGCCCGGGCCGAGGTCGATCAATGGCTGTTCTGGCAGGTCGGCGGCCTGGGGCCGATGGCGGGCCAGACCCACCACTTCCGCCAGTACGCGCCGGCCCTGATCAAGGACCAGCGCCAGATCGCCTATGGGGTACGGCGCTATACCGACGAGACGCATCGCCTATACGGCGTGCTGGACCGGCGACTTACGGACCGGGAATTCGTGGCGGGGGACTATTCCATCGCCGACATGGCCATCTGGCCGTGGATCCTGCCGGGACCGCAGGGACAGTCGATCGACGACTTTCCGCATCTGAAAGCCTGGCTCGACCGCGTCGGCGCGCGGGAGGGCGTGCAACGGGGACGGGCCCTCGGCGACGAGCTGCGCGGCGATCTCGGCGCGTCGGGCAAGGACGCTGAGGCGGCGAGAAAGATGCTGTTCGGACAGCGCGCCCGCTAGTTCGCTTTTCTCCCTATCGCGCAGCGATGGGGAGGGGACCGCCCCCGGGTCCGAGCGAAGCTCGGCCCGAGGACAGGCCCCGCGGTGTAGGGTTTCGCGCCGCGAGCGCCTGCTGACGCCGTCGCGCCCCTCCGTCACGGCTACGCCGCGCCACCTCCCCATTCCTGCGGAACGGGGAGGAGAGTTGTTTCATAACCCGTTTACGAAAAAGGCTTTTCCGCCCGGTTCGTCATTAACTTTAACTTCAAGGCTGGCGGCGTTTCATCGTTATCCAGGATCGGGACCAGAACGGGCCCGTTGGGAGGATGAACCGATGGACGCGCAGGAAATCGCGCAGGATCAGGATGGGGCCATGCCCCTGCCGACCCCGGAGATGGACGGCGACGCCCTGTTCCGACTGGGGCTGATGTATTCGACCGGCCAGGGCGGCTGCCCGATGGACCGGGTCTCGGCCCATATGATCTTCAATCTGGCGGCGATGAAGGGCTCGGTGGAAGCCCGGGTCTATCGCAAGGAACTCAGCCAGGAGATGGACTCCGAGGACATCTCCGAGGCCCAGCGCGCCGCCCGCCGCTGGATCGACGCCGGCGTGGTCAGCCTGGCCGCCTGATCAGTCTTCCAGCACCGAGAGCACCTCGGCGCTGAACCGGGCGATGTCGAAGCCTTCGCCGCCCGGTCCGACGGAATCGAAGCCGCGCCGCACGCGATTGCCCTGGGCGGCGTAGGTCCCCTCGGGCAGACCCTGATCGGGGCCAAACAGCCAGAACTGCGCGCCATAGCCCGCGCCGCCGGTCGCCACATTGGCCGGTTGGGCCGGGGCCGGGGTCGCCACATAGTCGGCCCAGCCCTGAGGCAGCACCCGCTCGCCGTTCCACACGCCGTCGTTCAGATAGAGCAGGCCCAGACGGGCCAGGTCGCGAGCCGTGGTCCAGACCTGGCTGGAGAGGATGAAATTGCCCTTCCAGTCGG
>CAXBPJ010000018.1:0-10347 GCA_963977325.1 uncultured Brevundimonas sp.
CCGCGTCTGGAACCAGCGATAGGCTCCGGTGGCGCCGTGGCGGATGCGACATTCCAGATCCAGACCTCCCCGCTCTTTGGCCTCCGACCACGCAGCTCGCGCGGCCGATCGATCGTCGGGATGCACCATGTCCAGCCAGCCCCGCTCGAGGCTGTCCCACTCGCTCTGGCCGGTATAGGCGGTCCACTGCGGGCTGGCCCAGGTCCATTCGCCCGGTTCGCCGGCCCGCCACACCAGCTGCGGGATGCCCTCCATCAGCACCTGGAAACGCGTCTCGGCCTCACGCAACTCCGTCAGGTCGTGGCCTACGCCCCCGATCATCTTCACCCGGCCGGTCTCGTCGGCGATTGGAAAGGCGGAGTCGCGCAGCCACCGAACAGCCCCGTCCGGCCTTCTCACCCGGTATTCGAAGGTGACGTGCTCGCCCTTCAGCACCTGTCGGACGCTCTCCAAGGCGCCAGCCTGATCCTCGGGGACGATGAGATCAAGCCAGTTGCTGAAGTTATCGCCGTCCAGGGCCTGTCGCCGGCTCAGCCCATACACATCCTCAAACGCCGGTGTCAGGTACTGCCACTGAAGGGTATCCCCGTCGCGGATCCAGATGATGTCCTGCGAAGCCGCCCCAAAGCGGCGGAAGCGTTCCTCGCTTTCACGGAGAGCCTCCTGATCGGCGCGGCGGGCGGTGACGTCCTGCCCGATCTTGAGAAAGCCGCTATGTCGCTGGCCATCAAATAGCGGCACCGTCTGACCTTCGATGAAGACACGTCGCCCGTCTCTGCACACATGCCACCGGACGTCCGGCGCCTGACCTTCGCGCAGCGCCGTCGCGGCCTCATGTTCCGGCACCCCTTCGGCGCGATCCTCGGGCGTGAACAGGATGTCGCCCGACCGGCCCTCGATTTCCTCGCGCGTCCAGCCGAACACGGCCTCGGCGCCTGCTGGCCAGGCGTCCACTCGCCGGTCGGCGTCGAGGGTGAAGATGGCGTAGTCGCGGGCGCTCTCGACGATCAGCCGAAGCCGGGCTTCACTATCGCGCAGCGCCAATTCCGCCCGCCGCCGCTCGGTGATGTCGACGGCCACCGCGATGCCGCCGACAATGCGCCCCTTGCCGTCGCGGCGAGGGCTGACGGATACGCGGTTCCAGCCCCTTGCTTGATCAAAGGCGCCAAAGCCCTTTTCGAAGACGAACGGAGCCCCCTCCTCAATCATTCGGCGGAAGAGCCGATCGTTCTCCGGCCAGTCGTCGGGAGAAGTGACGTCGCGGATTGTAAGCCGCTTCAACTCCTCCGGCTCTCGCCCGACGATCTCGGCGAGACGATCGTTCACCCAGAGCAGGCGCCCGTCCCGATCTGTCATGGCCACGCCGACTTCCGTCTGCTCGGCGACGGCGCGGAAGCGTTCCTCGCTCTCCCGCAAGGCTTCCGCATTACGATGCTCCTGGGAGATATCGGTGAACAGGATCGCCACCCGCCGCTGCTCGGGTTCGCCCACCCGGTAGGCATGCAGCACGTACCAGCGATCCCCCAGCGCCTTGGCCGGCGCTTCCAGCCGGACAGGCCGGCCGGTCAGGGCGATATGCCCATAGGTGTCGAACCAATGCTGTTCGTGGTCAGGCGCGATGTCCCGCATCAGACGCCCCTCGGCGTCGGCTATTCCTGTGTGATGCTCGAAGGCGGGATTGACCTCCAGGAAGCGATAGTCGACCGGCCTGTCGGCCTCATCGAAAATCACCTCGATGATGCAGAAGCCTTCCTCGATCCGTTCGAACAGGTCGCGATAGCGGGCCTCGCTGCTGCGCAGCGAGGTCTCGGCCCGCGCACGCTCAGCAGCGACCCATGTGCGCTCGGCAGCCTCCTGGACAAGCAGAACTTCGTTCGCCGTCCAGACGCGCGGCTCCGCATGCTGGACGCCGAAGGTCGCTCTCAGTCGGCCGTCCCTGACGTATGGCGCGCCCAGATAGGACCGCGCGCCAAAGCTCCGCCAGCTCTCCCTTTCCGCCTCGGACGGCAGATCCTCTTCGGTGTCGGCGACGACGACCGTTCGCCCCGCGCGATGCAGGACGAGATCGCTTCCAAAGCCTTCCGCGGGGTAGCGGCCGACGATGCTCGTCGCGCCGTTCTCGTGGTGATCGGCTTCGACCACGACATACTCGCGTCCGTCCTCGGTACGCAGCTCCGTGTAAACGGCGCGTGTGGGCGCCAGATTTTCCGCGAGAAGGCGGGTCGCCGCCGCTTGCACGCTCGCCGGATCGTCGAACTGCCGGAGCGTATCGCTGAGCTTCAGCAGAAACGCCTGTCGCTCCTGCCCCTCACGAGCGGCGATCTCGGCGCGCTTGCGCTCCGTCACGTCCTCGAACAGCACCGTCAGGCGGTCGCTCCCGGACGGATAGGCCAGCACGTCGAACCATCGGTCCAGCGTTTCGAGCCGATGCTCGATACGTTGCGGCGAATGGGTTCTGACCGCCCGGTCAAACGCCTCCGTCCAGGCCGGCTCAAGGTCAGGAAACAGATCGCTGGCTCGACGCCCCTCCGCCTCGGCGACGGGAATGCCGAACAGGCGTTCGAAGGCCGGATTGAATCGCAGATACAGCTGGTCGATCGCGCGCCCTTCGCCGTCACGGATCAGCTCCAGTTCGCAGAACCCCTGACCCATGGTTTCGAACAGGGAGCGGTAACGCGACTCGCTTTCCCGAAGCGCCTGTTCGGCGCGAAAACGAACAAGCTCGGCCCAGAGTCGCTCGGCCGTCTCCTGCGTCAGCGTGACCTCCTCATCCGTCCAGCACCGGGCGTGGTGCTGGTGCAGGGAGAGATTCACAACCAACTTGCCGCCGACGATCAGCGGAACGCTGAGCAGGGCGGTCACGCCAAGCGCCGCTATAGCGACCAGGTCCGGACGCTTCAGGGACGGATCGCCCGCGTCATCGACCGTTACGGTCCGACCCGCTCTCAGGGCGTCAAGGACAGGACCTTCGTAGTCCTGCAGCTGCATCATCTCGGGAAACGGCTGGGCTCCGTCAGCGAACCATCCATGGAAGACGTCGGCCACGCCTCTCGCCTCGTCGAACTCCGCGAACATGACGCGAGAGACGCCAAGACGCTCGCCGAGCAGGCGGGCGGCCGATTCCATGATTAGCCGCGCGCTAGTTTGTCCGCGCATGGCTTCGCCCAACGCGGCGAGGAACTGATGCCGGTCCTCCCGTGCACGACTGGCCTTAAGGGCATCCTCCGCCGTCTCGCGGGCCGTCATGTCGAGGTAGGACAGAAACTGGTGGAGCGTCCGCCCGTCATCGTCCTTGAACGCGCTCAGGAACACCGAGACCAGGAGTCGCGAGCCGTCCTTTCGGTACTGAACCGTTTCGGTGACCGCATCCCGGTCCTGGGCCAGCGCCTCGCGAAAGGCGACCGCGTCCGCCGGATCGGTGCCGGGGCCGTTCATGAAATGCGGTTGCTGGCCCAGCACCTCGTCCATGGAATAGCCGGACAGCTTCAGGAAGGCGTCGTTGGCGAAGACGATGGGATTGCCCGGCAGGGTCGGATCGGTGACCGCCATGGGCATGCGCGTGGCGCGCACCGCCTCGACGAACACCCCGCCCCCCTGTCTCAGCGCCTCGATCCGCCCCTCGACCGCCGTGCGCGCTGCGGTCCCGGGCTGATCGGCCACGAAATCATTGTGAGGGGGGTCACGCTCGTCGGTCATGGCGTTCTCAGCCCGTCGGCAGAGCCTCCTACCCTGCGGAGGCCCATCGCTATTCGACTGCAGCTCGCCATGAGATCAGAACACCTCTTCTCAAGCATCCGCTCCGCTTACGGTACACCAGTTGTGAGATGTCTTTCGAGTGGCCCGATTCCGGCGCGCCGGCGTTCAGCGGGAGTCGAAACGGGTACGGCGCCGCTCACCCCGCCAGCCCCGTCGTGGCGTCCAGCGCCTTGGTCTGCGCCGGCAGCGGTCGCAGCTTCCGCCAGGTCGCCAGCGCCTGCCCGGTCACCTGGTCCATGTTGTAGTAGCGGTAGGTCGCCAGCCGGCCGCAGAAGGCGACCTCGGGCCGCGAGGCCGCCAACGCCTCATAGCGTTTGAACAGCGCTTGGTTTTCGGGTCGGGGGATCGGATAATAGGGATCGCCCTCGGCGGCGGGATATTCGTAGGTGATGCTGGTCCGGGCGTGGGTCTGGCCGGTCAGGTGCTTGTATTCCGTGATCCGCGTGTAGGGCGTGGCCTCGTCCGGATAGTTGACGGTCGCCACCGGCTGGAACTGAGCCTGATCGAGGGTCTCGTGGCGGAACTTCAACGATCGGTACGGCAGCTCGCCGTAGCGGTGGTCGAAGAACTCGTCGATCGGGCCGGTGAAGATCAGCCGGTCATGAACCACCTCGTCGACCACATCGCGGTACTCGACGCCGGTCTCGATGTGGATGTTGTCGTGGTCGAGCATGTTCTCGAACATGTGGGTGTAGCCCTTCAGCGGCATGGCCTGGAAGGCGTCGGTGAAATAGCGGTCGTCGGTGTTGACACGGGTCGGCACACGGGAAGTGACCGACTTGTCGAGCTCGGACGGGTCGAGGCCCCACTGCTTGCGGGTGTAGCCGCGGAAGAAGGTCTCGTAGAGCTCGCGGCCGATGGCGTTGACGACGACGTCTTCCGAGGTGCGGATGCGCTCCACCGGCTCGGCCCGGGAGGCCAGATAGGCCTCCGCCTGTTCATCGGAGCGAAGGTCCAGCCCGTAGAGGGCGTTCAGCGTGGTCCGGTTGATCGGCATGGGGACCAACCGCCCGTCCACGCTCGCCAGCACCCTGTGCTCATAGGGCCGCCATTCGGTGAACCGCGACAGGTAGTCGAAGATGTCGGCGGAGTTGGTGTGGAAGATGTGAGGGCCGTACTGGTGGATCATCACCCCGGCCGCATCCAGCCTGTCGAAGGCGTTGCCGCCGATGTGGGGGCGGCGATCGATCAGCAGGACGCGCTGCCCCTCGGACGCCAGCCGTTCCGCCAGAACGGAGCCCGCGAACCCCGCGCCCACGATAAGGGCGTCGTAGTGCGAACGCCGCGCCGCGGCCCAAACCGAGGGCTGCGGCGGGGCTGACTGGGCCGCTGGGCGACGCGTCGCCCCGTCGAGGCGTCGCGACGCGGCCGCATCGATCAGCGCCGCCATGCGCAGGCGCGTCTGGTCCCACGACAGGCTCGACAGAGCTTCGTCGACCGCCTCCAGCCAGGCGCGGTCCTCACCACGCGCAAGGGCCAGCGCGGCTTCGCAGCCCTCGATGAAAGCCTCCGGCGTTCCGGCGATCCGAACCGCGTCCAGTTCGCCGTAGTGGCGAACCACATCGCGAATGGGCGTCGAGACCACCGGCCGTCCCGCCGCCAGATATTCCGGAGTCTTGGTCGGGCTGATGAATCGCGTGGATTCATTGATCGCGAACGGCATGAACGCCACGTCCCAACTGGCGAGACAGGCCGGCAGATCGTCGTACGCTCTCTGCCCCGGGTAGCTGAGGTTCGGATGGGCCGGCAGTTCGTCCGGCGAGATCTTGACCACCGGTCCGACGATCTCGATGTCCCACTCCGGCCGCGCGGCGGCGAGAGCATCGATCAGGGCCAGGTCCATCCGTTCGTCGATGACCCCGAAGAAGCCGAGTTTCGGTCGGCCCTCCTTCCGCCCCGCGTCCGCCGAACGGGCCTGCTCGAAATGCGCCCGGTCCACGCTTGACGGAAACGGATGGATGTTGCCGTGCAGATGTCGCTTGGCTTCATAGAGGCTGTGGCCTCCGGTGAACACGACGTCGGCCGAAGCGATCAGCTCCCGTTCCAGGGTGGTGAGTTCCGGAGGGGCGAAGCGGAAATTCGCCAGCTCGTCCATGCAGTCGTAGATGACCGCCGCCGCCTCGATGTGCCGGGCCAGCGGCAGCATCATGGGGGTGTAGTACCAGAGGACCGGCCGCTCGAGTCCGTGGGCGGCGATCACCTCGTCGAGCAACTGCCGCAAGACGGCGTTGCGGCACGCGCCTTCGAGGCCTTCGGGAAGCCGGGGCGTCGCGACGACCACGCCGCTGGCGGCGCAGGTCCGCAGGTCGACCCCCATCAAGGCGCCCGGCTCGGCCGGCAGCGGCTCCTCGAAAACCAGGACCGTTCTCGACCGGGCGAAGCGCGTGAGGAGGTGTTGCGGTCGCTGGAACACGAAATTCCATCGGAGGTGCGACAGGCAAACGATGGGATCCCCACGCTCCCCGGCGTTGCCGAGTTCGATGATATCAGCGCTCGGGGCGCGCAGGTCGGGAGAGGTCATGGATTGCTCGCGAGTGGCTGTACAAAACCAACAACCGCCCACGCCAAAGCGTTCCAACTATCTGAAATTTTTAATTTATTTCTCCTCACTGAGTCGGGATGTCGACTTAAGTCGGTCCGGCAGCGACCAGCCCGGGTAGGCCAGCCGGTCGGGCGTGCGCCACCATCCCGGCGCCCCTTCACTCGCGCCTGCAGCGCCGTCGAGGGCGAGCCGGCGGACCAGGTCAGCCAGCGGCGTCGCCCGGGGCCTGCCGTCGGAGAGATCGAAGACGCCGGATTCGTACCGCCCGAGTGAGGCGGTCAGGAGACTGTCCCAGTCGTAGCTGCCGAGCAGCGCCCAACTCGTCACCGCTTCGACACGAATGCCCTTCGAGCGCGCGGCGACGGCGGCGTCCCAGCAGGCCGTGAGCCAGCGCATCTGCTCGGCCACATCGCAGCCCAGGTGGCATTCCGTGACCGCGATGGGGAGCCGATAGCGCTCCCAGAGACCTTCCAGGCTCCCCAACCAGCCGTCGGGCAGATTGTCGACCACGCGAACCGCCTCCACGTCGGCATAGGCCAGCCGGTCGTTGCCGCCGTGAACCCTGGCTGGATAGCGGTCGAGCCGATGATCAAGAAAGCGGTCGCTGGTGATGTAGTGGTTCAGTCCCAGAACGTCCGGCGGACAAGGATCTTCGACGAAGTCCTCGGCGCGCGCGCCCAAGCCCAGACGATCAAGTTGAGCGCGAAGCGGGTGGATCGCCGTCAGTCCGCCTGTGAGGACATCCCAGGTCATCAGCGCCCGCGCGGAATCATGGTCGGCCTGGGACGCGCAGGGCTCGGTGCCCCAGGTTCTTCCGAAATCCTCGGTCTGGATCAGCCGCGCCTCGGGGTTCACCGCACGGATCGCGCGCATGGCCCCTCGGACCGCGTCCAACTGGTGGAACACGGCCAGCCAGAAGCTGCGTTCGTCCCGACGGTGGGGATACCAGTGACCGTAGAGGGCGCTGAAGCGGGCCGTGGTCAGCGGCTCGTTGACCGGAGTCCAGTCGCGCACCCAGGGATACCGTCGGGCCGCCTCGCCCGCGAAGCGCGCTAGTCCTACCACGAAGCCGGGATCCAGCAGGTTCGTCCATGCCGGCCCCGATCCGTGGTGGACAAGGCCGACGATCGGCCGGATCCCGAGCTCGCGCAGGCGCTCCAGCCGCGCATCGGCCCACGACCAGTCGAACAGCCCTGGCGCGATCTCCGTCCGCTCCCACAGCACCGGATAGCGCAGCGCCTTGAGACCGAGGCCGGCGAACAGGTCGAGGTCCTCGATCCGGTCGTGATGGCCGGACATCAGGGTCTGGTCGCGCCAGACCCCGCCAATGCGATTGACGGTGCACTCGTGTCCGCCCCAAACCTCGAGCGGACGATCCATCACGCGACCCGCAGCGCCTGGGTCGAGGTCAGACCCGCGCCGAACTGCGGGTTCCGCCGCCAGGCGACGGCTGTCGCAACGATCTCGTCGAGGTCCGTATGGGCAGGCCGCCAGCCCAGTCGGTCCCGTGCCCGACGCGGATCGGCGACCAGGACGGCCGGATCGCCCGCCCGGCGGGGCCCGACCGCGAACGGCGTCCGCCGGCCAGTCGCCCGGTCGACTGCGGCGATCACTTCCAGGACGGAGCGTCCCTGGCCAAGCCCGAGGTTCATCGCGGCGAAGCGCTCCTCTCCCAGATCGGCGGTCAGCGCCATCACATGGGCCTGGGCGAGGTCGGCCACGTGGATGTAGTCCCGGACGCAGGCGCCGTCGGGGGTCGGGAAGTCCTGGCCGAACACCGTCAGGGCCGGGCCAAGTCCGAGGGCCGCCTCGATCGCCAGCGGGATCAGGTGGCTTTCCGGATAGTGCGCCTCACCGATCTCGCCCTCCGGATCGGCGCCGGCCGCATTGAAGTAGCGCAGCGCCACGCCCTCCAGCCCGTAGGCGCGCGCGTGGGCCGCAATCAGGCGTTCGGCGGCCAGCTTGCTGTCGCCATAGGGGTTGATCGGCTGGGTCGGGCGATCTTCGCCCAGGGCGTCCAGTGACCCGCTCTCCGGCTGGCCGTAAACGGCCGCCGTCGAGGAGAAGACGATACGGGGCGCCCCACAGGCGCGCATCGCCGCGAGGACGGATGCGACGCCGTTCAGATTATTATCCCAGAAGACCTCCGGCTCGGTGACCGAGCGGCCGACCTCGATCAGCCCGGCGAAGTGGATGACCGCCGACACCTCATGCTTCTGCATGCAGGCCGAGACCGCCATCGAGTCGCGCACGTCGCCCTCGACTAACGGTCCCCACCGGACGGCCTCGCGGTGACCGTTGCTGAGGTCGTCGAACACGACCGGACGATGGCCCGCCCTGGCCAGCGCCTTGGCGGTATGGGAGCCGATATAGCCGGCGCCGCCGGTCACGAGCACTGTTTGTCGATGGGCCATCCGGGCTCCCCTTCTTGAGGGTCAACCGCAGGCAGGAGAGACCGTTCCTAAGTCGGGAACCCGCCACCGGGCGAAGCTTCAGCCGAGAGTTCTCATCAGTACGGCGCGTCGAGCTCGAGGTTCCTGGCGATGAGGCGTTCCCAGCGATCCCCGTTGGCGAGGTCCGCCGGCTGCCGTCCGCGCGGGGCTCGGCCTCGATCGTGATGCAGTTCGACGGGCAGATCGCCTCGCACATCTTGCAGGCGATGCACCGCTCCTCCCCGTTCGGATAACGCCTCAGGGCCATGCTCGCCCCGAAACCTCGGGCTCTGCGGGTTCCGCTCGAACGGATAGTTCACCGTGGCCTTCGGGCGCATCAGATATTTGATCGACAGTCCGACCGCCGCGATCACATCGATCAGCAGCGCGCCCTTCGCGGCCTGAATGAAGCGGCTCAACATCCCGGGCCCTCCCGAAATCCGCTCCGTGGCTCATGGGGCGCCTCCCCGGTTCAGCCCCCTCGCCAGAACCTCGCGCACCAGGAGCCGCGCTTCGCGTCCGGCCAGCCCCATCGTCATCAGACGGTTCACGGCGGCGACGGCGTCGTGCCGCTTCAGCATCGCGGCCGCGACCGGGTCCACCAGCGGACGGGAAACCGGCCTGCCTCTCTATGCCATCCTCATCTCCGCCCCCGACCTCATCCGGGCGCGCGCTCGGGCGGCTCTCCATCCATGATCGGGTGGCTCCAGCGCGCGTCGACCGGCCCGGAGAGACCGAAGGCGAACATGCCCCCAAGCCGCCCCGTCGGTCAGGGTCGTCAGCACCACGTCGGTCCCTGATTCGGCGAAGGCCCGGGCGAGACGCAGGGCCGCCGCCTCGGCCCGCGCCCCGCTCAGGAAGACCTGATCATTCTCGATCCCCGGGGCCCGAAGCCGCCAGCCACCGTCTACCGAATAGAGCTGCAGGGACTGCGCCATCGATCCTGACCCTCCTCTGAAGCCATGTTCTATGGCCGGAACGGCCGCCAGCGCTCTCGCACAGGTTAGAAGCGCTGGCGTTTGAGGTCCTCAGTGGCCGGCGTGGCCCTCGCCGCTCGTCCCGCGCTCCACAGCCACGATCTCATTGTAGTGGCGCGAGACGATAGGGAGGGCGGCGGCGGAGGCCTGTTTCAGTTGCGGCGTGTCGCCGTTCCGGGAATAGCGGGTGTGGAGCATCAGGGCCTCCCGGTGCGCCGTCACCTGCTGTTCCACGTACAGGGCTTCTCGCGCTTCGCCCCGCGCGGCCTGCAGCTGCCGGATCATTTCGGCCTTCGGCGCGTCCAGGGCGGGCGGAGGGGGCGTCATGCCGGCGGCCCGAGCCGCATCCATCAACGTGCGGGTCGTCATCGTGTGATGCTCGATCATCATTTCGGCGAAGCGGCGCAGATTGGGGTCGCCGCCGTCCTGCATGACGAGCTGACTCGACTGGATTTCGTAGAGATCGCTGGCTCCAGCCATGCGAACGAACTCCATGGCGGGCGGTGCGGGTTGGTCCATGGCGGACTGGGCGACGGTTGCGGCTTCCCCGGTTGGGCCGGCGGCGCAGGCCGACGCCAGGGCGGCGGCGGCGATGCAGATCATCAGACGTTTCATGGGCGTTTCATCCTGGTTCCGCGCG
>CAXBPJ010000019.1:0-10333 GCA_963977325.1 uncultured Brevundimonas sp.
CCGTTGGGCGGCGCCGAACAGTCGGGCGCCAAGATCCGCCGAACCCAAGGTCATGACGCGCCGACGAACACGCGCTCGTAGATCCGGTTCTGGAGGGTCATATCCTGACCTTCCCAGAAACGGTTCGCAGCCGCATTGGACGCGATGACCTCGTGCGACATCATGGCGGCATGCTGGTTCAGCCATTCCATCGCCGCCGCCATGAGCCCGGCGCCGACCTCGCCTCTCCGCTTCTCAGGCGCGACCCAGATGTGGCGCAGACGTCCGACCATGTCGCCGCCCTTCCACGCCGGCGCACGGGCCACCGAGGCTTCGGCGAAGCCGATAATCTCTTCGCGCTCGTCCACGGCGACGCGGAAAAAACGCGTAGAACGATCCAGTTGACGCATCTCCTCGGCCCAGCGGAGCCCGGCGTCCGGTCGGATCGGCAGCGCATACCCCTGGAACAGGAACTCCGCATATTGCACGTCGAAGAGGCGCGCCAAGGCGCTCCAGCCGGTCCAGGCGTCGTCAGGGTCGATCAAGCGCATTGCTTCACCTTTCGGGGCTTTGGCTATACTGACCCCAGATCGGGAGCAACCCGAGCGAGCGGCTGGGTCGCGGCGTCACGGAGGCCATCGCGTGCGGATCGTTCGGCTGGACAAGGGCTCGGCGTACTGGCCGGCCGCGGGCCGCCTGATCGAAGACAGCTACCGGAACTCTGGCGTCAGTCTCCTGTCTCTGTCCGTCAATGGAGGCGCCTGGTCCGACCAGGCCGCCAAGGCGCACCCCCGGCTGCGCGCCGTTCACGCCGCGGTCGATGAACACCTGCTGGCGGTGGCCGATGCAGGCGTCACTCTGCTGGCCCCCCACATCGCGGTTCGGCGCCTCGGGGTCGTCGAGAATCTGGCATGGGGAGAGGACTGGAATCAGAGCGCCATGGGCGCACTGATCGAGGCGAGCCTCGCATGGCTTGAGACGGTCGCCGACGTCGCCTGGCTGGACGCGCCTCAGCTGGCTAGGGCGCCCGAGGGCGCGATCGAGGCCATGGGGCTTCAGGCTCAGTACAACCGTTTTGTGAAGCCGCTTACCGCGCGTTCATCGGCGGCGACATGACCCCGGCGTTCGTCCCAGCGCGGTTGGAGCGCATCTCCCGGCGACCCGACCTGCGGCACCGCGCCGGAGCGGTGCTGTTCAGCCGATTCGCACGCGGCGGCGCCCGCGCATCGCCGCGCAACGCAGCCCTGCTGGCGCCGCATCTCGTTCAACGATGCGCCAATCGCGCCCTGGTCCGACGATTTGTGCTTCAGACCAGGACCGATTTCACTGATGACAGTCAAGAGGGACAAAATCCTGCATTCGACTTCCTGCGCGCGGTCACCGCCATGTCCGCGAAGGAGTTCGGAGAGGCCGTGCGACTTTTCGGCATATTCCTGTCCGGGCGGGGGGTGACCGGCGCGACCGCGGCCGACGCCTGCGCCGTGTGGCTGATCGACCGCATGACACCCTTGCTGGCCGATGGCGCAGGCGGCGCTTCAGGTGTGGACGACGCAGCGGATTTGCGGGGCCGCGTTCTGGTGCTGGTAGAGCCGTCGTCGCGGACTGTTGACACTGTAAACGGCCTTTCCGGCGAGGCGGACCTGACTGTGATCTCGGCCGGGGGGAGCGTCACAGCCGGCGCCGACCCACGCGTTCGCCAGGTTGAAAGCCTGACCGCCGCCTACTGGTACACCGCCGCCGCATCGCGCTTTCACGGCGAACTTTTCGCGGGCGCACGGTCGATCATAGACACCATCATCGGCGAGGGCGCCAGGCGACATTCCGTGGACGCTGCAGCGCTGCACGCCGTCGATATCCTGCGCGCGGAATACTGGACCTTCTACCGGGCCCGAGAGAAGTTGGCGCTTGAGCCCTATGACGGCGTGGTCGTGCTGGGGACCAGCGAACGGTTTCGAGCCCTCGCCGGTTTAGCCTTGACTGACTACAGACCCCGCTTCGTCGGTTTCCGACACCCGGCTGCGCCCCGACGGTTCGATCTGCCGTTCTGGCCTGCTGCGGCGCAGATCCAGCGCACCCTCGACTCTATCCGCCGGTCACGCGCGGCGATAACGGCGCGCGCGCGCCTCCTGAACACCCAGCGGGAGACAGCGCCCGCGCTCATCCTCTGGGCGGTCGGCAATCCCGATTACGAGCGTTCTTTGAATGCGCTGCTGGACGCAGCCTTGCGAGAACGTCCGGTCATCCTGCTGCTTCGAGCGCGTAACCCGGCTTCGGAGGCGTTCTTGGCGCGGTTCTCCGAGCGCCATGGACGTGGGCTTCATAACGCCGCAGCCGCCTATTTCGAGGATGTCGCGCCGGACCGTATCGTCCACGCTGTAGCCAAGTCTCGGGTAATTGGCTCGCTTATGACGGCCCATCGATCGGCGGACACCACCATCGATCGCCTGCTCCCTCTGGCCATCGCCAGTCACCGGGGCGTGATCGGTCCGCTGATCGCCTTCGGCTTCGGCATCGACCTGGTGAATAGTCTGGCCGACAAACATCGCCTGCCCTACTGCATCGCAGCCCCAGGACGGTCGGGCATGTATTCCTCTATCTTCGCCGCGCTTCGCGAACGTGGCGTGCCGTCGATCGACACCTTTCTCTACACGGTCGCCAATTCCGTCCGTCAACTGAGCTCCGGGGCGACACACTTTGCGGTGGTCGACACCCAGCAGGTCGAGTTTTGCGCCCGATTCTGGAGAACGCCGCCTGACCGGTTCGTCCCCGTCGGCTACTTGGCGGCGCAGCACGCTCCATCCCGCGCCATGCCGGACATCGCTTCTGGCCACAGCATCCGCCGGATAGCGGTCGCGACCCAGCCGGGCAGCGACCTTCAGGTGAGGGCGTTGGTGGACATTATCGGGGGCCTCGACGTTGCGTTGGCGTCCGCCGTGACCATAACGATCAAGCCTCATCCGAGAGAGTCGGCCGACAGTGTCAGGCGCTATTACGATCTCGCCGCCGCCAGCGCGACCGGTCGCCTTCGCGTGGATGCCGAGAGCACGCCCACGGAGATCATCGCCCAAACCGATCTTCTTTTGACCCGGACCAGCAACATGGGCCTGGAAGCGGCCATGTCCGATCGGGAGGTTGTGCGCTGTCCGTATCTCGAAGCCGACATCGATCCCCGCTTCAACGAAGCGGCCTATGCCGTGAACGCCATGTCGTCGATGGAGGCGATCGATCTCGTGACGTCGCTGATCGCTGATCCTGGGCTACGCTCGCGCCTGTCCGAGAGCCGACGCGCCTATTTCGCGGCCAATCCCGCCCTGATCCACCGTGACGGCGCCCGGCGCTTGATCGCCTTCGCCGAAGATGTCGTCGCGCATTGGAATCCGTCCGAGAAACCGTCAGGAGCCAGATTCTGGTGGGCGCGCTGGCGGCAAGATCGCTAAACCCTTGAAAAATGGAGCGGGTGAGGGGAATCGAACCCCTGACATTCAGCTTGGGAAGCTGACGTTCTACCTCTGAACTACACCCGCCTCCGTCGCCTTATCGCTCCGCGTGGACGCCAAGAAAAGTCCGGAAAGGCCGGACCTCTGTCGACTTGAGGTTAGCGTCGCTCGACAGTCACGCCACGTTGCTCCAGCATGGACTGAACGCTGTCGTCGCCGGCCAGGTGGGCGGCGCCCACGGCGATGAAGGCGGTTCCAGAGCCGTTCAACATGTCCTGAATCTGGCCGGTCCAGTCGGCGTTCCGATCGACCAGCAACACCTTGTAGACGTTGCCCCATTCGGCCTTCATGTCTTCGACCACCGCGTCGTCGATGGCGTCGACATCCCCGCGCACCCAGGCGTCGACCATCTGGTCGAGTTCCGTGGGCGCATCCTCATAGCCGTCCAGCGCCTGGCGCAGGAAATCAACCTGGGTCTCCAGCGGCAGATTGGCGAAGAAGCCGAACTGCTGCTCCATGGTCTCCAGCCCCCTGACCGGCTTGCCGGCGGCGACGGCGGCGGCCTTGATCTTGGGGTCGACGCCGGACTGAGGGTCGTAACCGGCGCGCACGATAGCGGCGACGCTGACCTGCAGCGCGGCCAGCCAGGGACGGAACGGCTCCATGGCGGCGGCCGAGGCGCCGATGGCCCCGGCGGCGGCGTCCAGCTTGGCGCGGTCTTCCTCGGTCAACGTCGAGGACAGCGGCTGATCCGCCGAGGCCAGGCCATAGCGCTGGATCAGCGGCAGGGCGGCCGCCTGGTCGTCGACGTCGGCGATCTCGAGCCACAGCTCGTCCGATGCGGCCAGGGCCGCATCGACCTTGTCCGAGCGCCAGTCGACCTCGGGACGGAGCAGGTGGACGGTGCCGAACAGATAGATCGTGGAATCCGCATCGCGCACGACCCACAGAGCGGGGTCGGCGGTCGTCGCCGTAGCCGGCGCGGCGACGGCCGGCGCTTCCTGCGCCAGGGCTGGGAGACCGGTGAGGGCGACAACCAGCCCGACCCCGAGCGCCAGGCGGCTGGCGCGGGCGGCGAGACGGGACAAGGTATTGGAACGGGTCATGAGAACTCCATGGTCTGATTTCGTGGCGCCGCCGAGGCGTCAGTCCGAGATGAAGATGGCTTCGATCGGCAAGGCGAACAGTTTGGCGATCTTGAAGGCGAGCGGCAGGGACGGGTCGTAGCGACCGGTCTCCAGCGCATTGACGGTCTGTCGGGACACGCCGAGCCGTTCGGCCAGATGGGACTGGCTCCAGTCGCGCTCGGCGCGCAAAACCTTCAGCCGGTTGTTCATGGCCGCGGGCCCCGCGGTCCAGCGGCGCGCGACAGGGTCCAGCGGGCGACCTGGGCCATGGTTTCCCCGAACAGAAAGGCGCCGGCGGGCAGCAGGGCCAGGAACAGGCCCGGCGCAGGCGCCTGCAGGATGGCGACATAGAAGCCGTACATCAGCGCGCCATAGGCCAGGGCCCACCAGCAGCCCTGAGCCAGCACCGAGCGCGCAAGCTGCGCCTCCAGCTCATCGACCTGGGCCTGCCACCCCAGATAGGCCATCCATAGAAAGGGCGGCACGCCGATCAGGGCCGCACCTGCGAGGCGCGTCGCCAGGCCCTCGCTCTCGGCCAAGTTCGAGGCCGGGCCCATAGCCGCCATCCACCCGAGTCCGATCGCCATCTTCAGGGCGAAGACGCCCCAGCCGAGGGTCGGACGATCCTCGCGTCGGGTATCGTCGGCTGCTTTCATCGACGGACCGCCCACCACCAGAGCCAGGCCAGGGTGTAGCCGACGATCTGCACGCCTAGAACGGCAACGACGCTGAGACCGACCAGCGTGTCAGGCTCGAACCCCGCCAGCCGGGCGTCCGCCCACTCTCCGTTGATCAAAGCCATGACGCCGATACCGCCCGCCGCCATGCCGGGACTGCCACCCCACCACCAGGCCCACTTGTGCGCCTCGCGGGCGGCCTCATCGACACGACGCCACCACAGCACCACGATGGCGATGATCCCGAACAGGCCGCCGGTCGCCACGATCAGCGCGGCGCCCGCATCGCCCAGCACGGTATCCTGCAGGAAGATCGATCCAAGGCCCATGACCAAGCCAAGCACAAGGCTCGCGCCCATCACGGCGAGGAATGATCGGAAACCGGGCGCTCGATAGGGTTTGGGATCACTCACTGACGCTTATCCTTGTCTAAATGACAAGCGTAGTTGTCACAACGACAAGGGAGCTTGTCAACCCGCTTGTGACCTGACGCCCGCTTCGGTAGCCAGAGCATATGACCGAACTGCAACGCCTCGCTCGGCCGGACGGCGAAACCCTGGCCTTCCGTCGGTGCGATGGGACTGGCCCGACCGTGTTGTGGATCGGTGGCTTCCGGTCGGACATGGAAGGGACCAAGGCGCTTGCCCTGGAGCAGGCTGCGGTCGAGCGCGGCTGGGCCTACCTCCGCTTCGACCACTTCGCCCACGGCGCTTCTACTGGTGAGTGGCGGCAGGCCACCATCGGCCGCTGGGCCGAGGACGCCGCCGCCATGATCGACACCATCGAGGGGCCGGTGCTGCCGATTGGATCGTCGCTCGGAGGATGGCTGGCCTTGCTGTTGCAGACAACGCGGCCGGAGAGGATCGCCGCCACCGTGCTGATCGCGCCCGCAGCCGACTTCACCGAGCGTCTGATGTGGCCCTCGCTTGAGGACCACACGCGCCAGGCCATCCTGCGCGACGGCGAGGCGATGATCTCGGAGACGGGCCTCGGCGACTATGTCCTGACCCGTCACATGTTCGAGGAGGCGCGCGGTCACCTGATCCTCGACGGGCCGATCCGCGCCGCCAGGCCGGTCCACATCCTCCAAGGGCGCCTGGACGACAGCGTGCCGTGGCGCCATGCGATGCGCACGGTCGACCTGATCGAGGGCGCTGACGTCACCCTGGAATTGATCGAGGACGGCGACCACCGCCTGTCCCGCCCTCAGGACCTGGATCGTCTTATCGCCGCCGTCGAACGCCTGCGCGCCCTCTAGGAGCTTCGTCCATGCCCACCGTTGCCGAACTGCCCGCCCTCATTGGCCAGGAGGTCGGCATCAGTCGCTGGTTTGTGCTGGATCAGGCGCGCATCGACGCCTTCGCCGAGGTCACGGAGGACCGGCAGTTCATCCACACTGATCCTCAGCTGGCGGCCCAGACTCCGCTCGGCGGGACCGTGGCGCACGGGTTCCTGACCCTCAGCCTGGCCTCGGCGATGAGCTATGACGCCGTGCGCCCGCTGGAAGGGGTGGTGATGGGCCTCAACTACGGCCTCGATCGGGTCCGCTTCCTGACGCCCGTACCCTCCGGCGCGCGCGTTCGCGGCCGCTTCGTCCTGATGTCGGCTGAGGACAAGGGCGGGGGGCGGTGGCTGCTCAAACACACCCTGACGGTGGAAATCGAAGGTGAACCGAAGCCGGCTCTGGTCGCGGAATGGCTGGCGATGCAGATGGTCACGCCGGGGTGAGACTCCATGCTCGGGCAACGCCGGTGTTGCAACGCAGCAACGACTCGCGGGAAGTCATATCTCTGTCACGAATCTGTCGCCCATCGGAGGCGAGTCGCGCTTAAAGGAGTGCCCACTCGTTGACCGGCGTCCACGCAGATGCGTCCCACTCTGGGGCGGCCGTGCGCGCGCAGAGGGGACATTCTAGAAATGCTGAAAAGCAGGTTCGCCTACGGCGCCTCGGCGGCCGTGATCGCGCTGGCCGCCTCGACGGCCGTCTTCGCCCAGGAAACCACCGGGGGCATCCGCGGCCAGATCGTCGATGCGAGCGGCATGCCCGTGTCGGGCGCGACCGTGACCATCACCCACGCGCCGTCGGGCACCTCGACCACCACCCTGACCGACGACAACGGTCTGTACGACGCGCGCAACCTGCGCGTCGGCGGCCCCTACGAGGTCACGGTCTCGGCGGCAGGCATCGAGCCGGAATCGGCTATCCTGCCCTCGATCGGCATCGGCGTTCCGGCCAACCTGGACCTGCTGCTGAGCGGCGGCGCCGACGCCGACGCGACCGAGCTTGAAGAGATCGTGGTCACCGGCGTCCGTCCGGGCGCCCGCAAGACCGCGCCGCGTTCGACCTTTGGCCTGAATGACCTTGAGACGCTTCCGTCGATCAGCCGCGACATCAAGGACTTCGTCCGCACCTCGCCGTTCGCCACCGTCGATCCGACCAACAACAACGCCCTGTCCATCGGCGGCCAGAACACCCGCTACAACGCCTTCCTCATCGACGGCGTGCGTCAGGGTGACGACTTCGGCCTGAACGGCAACGGCTATCCCACCGTCGGCACCCCGATCTCCATCGGCGTGCTGGAAGCGGTTTCCGTCGATGTCGCCCCTTACGGCGTCCAGTACGGCACCTTCACCGGCGGCGTGATCAACTCGGTCACCAAGTCGGGTGGAAACGAGTTTGAAGGCGAGGCCTTCTACGAAACCACCAACGACGGCCTGCTGGGCAATTCCTTCAGCTACGAGGACTTCGTCACCGGTGAACGTCGCGACGTCGGTGTCTCGGGCGAATTCGAGGAGACCACCTGGGGCGCCACCCTGTCGGGTCCGATCCTGCGCGACCGCCTGTTCTTCCTGCTGAACTACGAGTTCTTCGAGTCCACCCAGCCGGTTCTGTCGGGTCCGGAAGGTTCGGGCGTGCCGAACGAGGTCGACGGCATCACCCAGGCCGACATCGATCTGGTCCGTCAGATCACCCAGGACGTCTACGGCTACGACCCGCTTGACTGGGCCGCCTCGAACCTGTCGATCGAGGACGAGAAGTGGTTCGGCAAGCTGGACTGGAACATCAATGACCGTCACCGCGCGGTGCTGTCGTACCAGCAGACCGAGGGCGGCGACCTGCGCCTCAACGGCACTTCGACCTCGGGCACCTACCCCTCGGTCGGCCTGCTGTCGCAAGCCTATAGCTATGTGACCAATCTGAAGTCGATCAAGGGCCAGATCTTCTCGGACTGGACCGATACCTTCTCGACCGAACTGTCGTTCGCGACCAAGGAAGTCGAGAACGTCTCCAGCCCTCTGGCCGGCAGCGATTTCGCCGCCTTCCAGGTCTATCTTGACAGCCCCTTCGGCTCCCAGACCGGGCCCCGCCGGTCCATCCGGCTTGGACCGGAACGGTCGCGTCACGCCAATGAGCTGACCATCGACACCACGACCTTCCGCGCGGTCGGCAACTGGACCCCAGGCTTCGGCCATCGCTTCACCGGCGGTTACGAGCGCGAGGAACAGGACATCTTCAACCTGTTCGTCCAGGTCGCGAACGGCGAGTACGAGTTCGCCTCACTCGACGACTACCGCAACCGTCGCGCCTCGTCGGTCGGCTATACCAACGCCGCCTCCAACGACAAGAACGACGGCGCCGCGGCCTTCAAATACGCGCTGAACAGCCTGTACCTGCAAGACGAATGGCAGGCCACGCCGGAACTGACCCTGACCATGGGCGTCCGGTATGACTGGTACACCTCGGACGACGAGCCTCAGTACAACCAGGGCTTCTTCGACCGCTTCGGCTTCGAGAACACCAAGAACCTGGACGGCATTTCGGTGGTCCAGCCGCGCTTCGGCTTCAACTGGCGTCCGGACCCCAGCCTGACCGTCTACGGCGGCATCGGCCGGTTCCAGGGTGGTTCGCCGAACGTCTGGATCTCCAACAGCTACTCGAACCCGGGCAATTTGACCGGCTCGTTCCAGTGCAAGATCAGCGCGGACTACCGCTCGCAGTTCGCCTCGAACTTCGGCGTCTGCGCCGATCCGACTATCCTGCAGAACGTCGACGGTTTCGATCCGAACCAGCAGCTGAAAGACAACGTCACCGCTTCGGCCAACCTCGGCACCGGCAACATCAACCTGATCGATCCGGCCTTCGTGACCCCGACGGTTTGGAAGGCCTCGCTGGGTGTGAACAAGTTCTTCGACCTGTCCCGCTGGGGCATGGGCGACGGCTGGAACGCCACGGCGGAGTACGTCCACACCGATCTCGAGAACGAGGTGGGCTGGGTCGACCTCTCGATGAACGAAACCATCACCGGCACGGCGCCAGACGGTCGCCCGCTGTTCGGCCGCAACCCGGTCCGCAGCGGTCAGCAGGTCCTCATGCTGACCAACTTCGAAGGCGGTGAGACCGATCAGTTTGCCGTCTCGCTGGGCAAGGACTGGTACGACGGCTGGCTGGAAGGCTTCGGCTTCAACTTCAGCTACACCTGGCTGGACACTCTGGACCGCTCGCCGGCCACGTCGTCCACCGCCAGCTCAAACTACTCCAACATCGGCCTGTTCGATCCCAACAATCCGACGCTGGCGACCTCGAACTACGAGATCGAGCACGCCCTGAAGCTCAGCCTGAACTATTCGCGTGCCTTCTTCGGCGACTACCGGACCCGCATCGGCCTCTACGCCCAGCGTCGTTCGGGCCTGCCGTTCAGCTACACCTACGCTTCGAACTTCTTCGGGGAAGCCTATTCGACCAACCGCCAGTTGCTCTATGTGCCGCAGGTGGATTCGAGCGGCATGGTCACGGCCACCAGCGACCCGCTGGTGACCTTCGGCTCCGCCTTCAATCTGGCCGACTTCAACGACTTCCTGCAGCGCACGGGCCTGATCAAATACGCCGGTCAGATCTCGCCGCGGAACGCCTTCAACTCACCTTACGTCACCACGGTGGACCTGAGCATCTCGCAAGAGCTGCCGGCCTTCTTCCCCGGCGGCGCCAAGCTCGAGGCCTATGGCGTGATCGAGAACTTCGGCAACCTGCTGAACGACGAGTGGGGCACGATCCAGCAGGTCGGCTTCCCCTACTTCTCGGGCAATGTCGGCGCCTCGATCGTGGGCAACCAGT
>CAXBPJ010000020.1:0-10305 GCA_963977325.1 uncultured Brevundimonas sp.
CCTCGGGCGAGGCCGCGGGCGCCTCCCCGACCCAGCGCCAGGTCATCTTCAATCCCTTGGAGCGGCCGATCCAATTCTCCTGCATCAGCCGGACCTTGTCGGGCCAGCGATCGAGCTCGCCCAGCCCCTCGATCAGGTCGTCGGCATAGTCGGTGATGCGCAGGAACCACTGGTTCAGCTTGCGCTTCTCCACGACCGCGCCCGAGCGCCAGCCGCGCCCATCGATGACCTGCTCATTGGCCAGCACGGTGTTGTCGACCGGATCCCAGTTGACCACACCGTCCTTGCGATAGACCAGGCCGCGCTTGAACAGCTCCAGAAACCAGGCCTGTTGCTTGCCGTAGTAGGCCGGATCGCAGGTGGCGAACTCGCGGCTCCAGTCCAGCGACAGGCCCAGCAGCTTCAGCTGATCGCGCATCGTGGCGATGTTGGACCAGGTCCAGTCGCCCGGATGAACGCCGCGCTCCATCGCCGCGTTCTCGGCCGGCATGCCGAAGGCGTCCCAACCCATGGGGTGCAGCACGTCGAAGCCCTGGGCCCGCTTCAGCCGCGCTACAACGTCGCCCATGACGTAGTTGCGGGCGTGGCCCATGTGGATGTTCCCGCTGGGATACGGAAACATTTCAAGTACATAGTACTTCGGCCTGCCGGTGTCGTGGTCTGGCGTGACGAAGGCCTGGGCCTCGGCCCAGCGCGCCTGCTGGCGGGGTTCGGCCGTCTTGGGATCGTAGCGCGCCATCAGGCGGGGAGACTCTCAGGCAGGAGGAACAGGCAGGACGGCGGAGGTCAGCGGGCCGTCGAGAGATTCAGCTGGCGGGCCCGGGTCAGGATGGCGTTCTCCAGATCCGTCTCGGTCTGGGCGGCCACCGGCTGGGCGATCCACTGGCCCGAGGCGTCGCGCGCCTCCTTGACCACCGAGACGTTCAGGGCGTCGGCGCGAAGCCGGCTGTCGAGGATGAATACCGTGGCCTTGAACCGCTCGTTCGGGGCCTGCGGGCTGGTGAACCAGTCGTAGTTGATCACCCCGCCCCAGGGATCGGCGGTGACCAGGGGCATGAAGGCCAGGGTGTCCAGCGACGCGCGCCACAGGAAGGCGTTCACGCCGATGCCGACCTCGGCCGTGCTGGCCGACGGCGCCGAGCCGCGGAAGGGGTTCAGCGAGCCGCAGCCCGAAAGGGTCATGCCGCTGATCACCAGGGCGACGACCGCGCCGCGAACTATGGCCATGGAAGAAACTCCGTCAGTGGGAATGCGGCGCATCGGGCGGCGCCGCGATCATCGCTTAAGGCTGTATAGCACGGCGAAAACGTGGCCTGACAAGCACACCTGGGCTGGGATCGCGACGGCTGATCCCCTCACGCGCCGCCGGATGGCGACTCCGTGACGCGGAGGCCACAACCGACAGCCAAGAGTCACGGAACCGGGGTCACACTGCGCCGTTGCGTTGACCGGGTGTTCATGCGGTGTCTAATCGCCGGCGTGGCTGTCGGAATTTCGACATCCGACGAGGCTATGGAACCGCGTCCGGTCAAACGAGGCGCCGGACCAGAGGGTTGGAAATGCGGGTGTCTTCCGCGATCACGGCTGGACTGCTGGGCTTGGCGCTCGTCGCCGGGGCCTCGCCCGCGCTCGCCCAGCAGCGGGTGTCGGACGATCCGCGTCTGAACGGCGACAGCACCGCTTTTTCCGAACAGCGCACCCTGCCGCGCCGCGCCCTGTCGTGGCTGCGCGGCCGCATCGGCCTGGACGTGGACACCGCCGCGCCGCCTCCGCCGGTCAATGTGGTTCGGCCCGACGACGCCCGCCCGCTGAACCAGGTCGAGGCCGGGGCCTATTATCGGGTCAGCCCCCGCCTGAGAGTCGGGGTGACCGCCCCCGTCGCCCAGGACGATATCGAGACCCGCGTCGGCGAGGCCGATCGCCGGTCCCAACCGCGCGTCCGACTCGAGACCATCTTCAAGTTCTGATTCGGCCCCAGGCGCTCATCACCGCGTCCACCGCCGCTATCCCGCATGCGCCGGAGTCCTCGAGCAATTCCGCGCGCGCGGCCGTGATCCCTCCCAACGCATAGACAGGCAGGCGCGACGCCGCGACGGAGGTCGCCAGACCCTCGGGCCCCAGACCAGGACCTGACGATGCGCCTCCGGGCGAGAAGATCGGTGAGGCGATCAGGGCGTCGAGGCCCGTGTCGCGGGGCGCGATGGGGGATCGTCCCGGATGCCAGGCGGCGGTGACAAGCCAGTGCGGATTGCGACGCCGCAGCTCAGCGGCGCGGCCCGCGTCCGCCTCGGGCAAATGGACACCGTCGGCCATAATCGCCTCGGCAAGCTCGGCGTCCTTGCCGATCAACAGCTTGACCCCGGCGCGTCGGGCAACTTCGCGCAAGCGGCCGGCTTCCTCGTGCGATTCCGGCCGCCCGAAGCCGCGATGCACCACGCTCGCCCCGGCCGGCAGTCGCTCGGCGATCCGCCACGGCTCGGGCGTGCGCTCCGGATCGGTGAAGAAGAGCAGGGGCGGAAGGTGCGGTGTGCCGGCCGCTGACGATAGAGTGCGGGCGGCTCGCCACAGGCGCTTGGCCTCGCTATCCAGGCTCATGGCCGATACTCCCTCGATCGCAGCCGCCCTCGACACGGTCCGCAGCCGGATCGCCAGGGCCGAGCGGCTGGCCGGTCGCGCGCCCGGCTCGGTGGTCCTGACCTGCGTGTCCAAGACCCAGCCCCCAGAGCGGATAGACCAGGCCCTGGCTGCGGGCCAGCGCGTGTTCGGCGAGAACCGGGTGCAGGAAGCGGAGGAGCGCTGGCGGGATCGCGATCGCGCCGACCTGCAGCTGCGCATGATCGGCCCCCTGCAGTCGAACAAGGCGGCCCAGGCCGTCGCCCTGTTCGACGCCATCGAGACCGTGGACCGGCCCAGCCTGGCCCGCGTCTTGGCCGAGGCGATCCAGACCCAGGGTCGGGCCCCGCGTCTCCTCGTTCAGGTCAATACGGGCGAGGAGCCGCAGAAGGCGGGCGTCGCGCCGCGCGATCTTGACGGCTTCATCCGCTCTCTGCGGAGGGATTACAGCCTCGATCCCCAGGGGCTGATGTGCATCCCGCCGATCGAGGAGGAGCCGGCCATGCATTTCGCGCTGCTTCGCCGCATGGCGGATCGAAACGGCCTGTCGGTGCTTTCCATGGGGATGAGCGACGATTACCTGACCGCCATCCGGTTCGGCGCCACCCACGTGCGGGTGGGGTCCGCCGTCTTCGGCGCGCGGCCCGCGCCCTAAAATTCCCCTCTCCCAAGCGTCGCCTTTGCGGCGGCGACGATTGAAGGCATTCTCCCCGGCATGGCCAAATCAAAGACCATCCTGATCATCGACGACGACGCCGAGCTGCGCGAGGCGCTGGCCGAGCAGCTGGAGATGTATGACGAGTTCGGCGCCGTTCAGGCGGGCACGGCTGGCGAGGGGCTGCGTCAGGCCAAGGAGGTCCGCGCCGACATGGTGCTCTTGGATGTCGACCTGCCCGACATGGACGGTCGCGAGGCCTGCCGCATGCTTCGCAAGGCCGGGGTGTCGACGCCGATCATCATGCTGACCGGCCAGACCTCGGACGCCGACGCCATTCTGGGGCTCGACTCCGGCGCCAACGACTATGTCACCAAGCCCTTCCGCTTCGCCGTGCTCCTGGCCCGCATCCGCGCTCATCTGCGCAGCCACGAACAATCCGAGGACGCGGTGTTCTCCATCGGTCCTTATGAGTTTCGCCCCGCCGGCAAGCTTATGATCGATCCCCAAGGCAAGAAGATCCGGCTAACGGAAAAGGAGACCAGCATCCTCAAGTATCTCTATCGCGCCGACGGGAAGGCCGTGTCGCGAGAGGAGCTGCTGACTGATGTCTGGGGATATAACGCCGGGGTGACCACCCACACCCTGGAGACCCACATCTATCGCCTGCGCCAGAAGATCGAGCCGGAGCCCGGCCAGGCGCGGCTGCTGATTACCGACGCGGGGGGCTATCGGCTGCAGCCCTGACCGGTCTGGACAGGCCGAGCCGGCGGGCCTAACACCGCGCCCCCTTCCGCCGGGTCCGATCCCCGGCGACGACAGGACAAGGAGCGCGCCGTGAGCCGCAAACAACACACCCGCAACGCCGCAGGTCCCTCCGGCCCCTCACAGCGCCAGTTGCGCGCCGGCGAGCTGATCCGCCATGCGCTGGTCGACGTGCTGCGCGAGGAGGAGATTCACGATCCGGCGCTGAAGGAAGTGTCGGTGACGGTCACAGAAGTGCGGATGAGCCCGGACCTTCGACACGCCACCTGTTTCGTCGAGCCGCTTGGGGCGGGGGTCGAGGCCGCGGCGACCACCGGGCACGAGGACGAGATCATCGCGGCCCTGAACACCCACGCGCGCTTCCTGCGCGGCCGTCTGGGGCCCAAGCTGGACATGAAGTTCACGCCGGACCTGCGCTTCCGCCACGACGAGAGCTTCGACACGGCCAGCCACATGGACCGTCTGTTCAATGATCCCCGGGTCAAGGCCGACCTGGAGCGATCGGACGAACCAGAATGAAACCGCGGCCTCAAGCAGCGCGAAGCGCGGTAGGCCCAGTATAATGGCGCGTCGCAAGCGCGGCTTTCCGGTCCACGGCTGGGTCTGTCTCGACAAGCCGCTGGAGATGGGATCGACCGAGGCGGTAACACGGGTGCGGCGCCTGTTCGACGCCCAGAAGGCCGGCCATGCCGGCACGCTGGACCCCCTGGCCACCGGCATCCTGCCGATCGCGCTTGGGGAGGCGACCAAGACCGTGCCGTTCATGATGGAGGCCGAGAAGGTCTATCGCTTCTCCATCGGGTGGGGCGTCTCGACCGACAGCGTGGATCGCGAGGGGCGAGAGACTGGGCGATCCGACGTGCGGCCCTCGGCCGAGGCCGTGCGCGCGGCCCTGCCCGCCTTCGTCGGCGAGATCGATCAGGTCCCGCCCGCCTTTTCCGCCATCCGTGTGGACAGCCGGCGCGCCTACGACCTGGCCCGGGACGGGGTCGAGGTGGAGCTCCAGGCCCGGCGGGTGACGATCCACGCGGCGGCGGTGACGGACGCGCCCGATCCCGATCACGTCGAGATCACCATCCGTACCGGCAAGGGCGTCTATGTCCGGTCGCTGGCCCGCGACCTGGCCCAGGTGCTGGGGGCCGAAGGCCATGTCTCGGCGCTGAGACGAGAGCGGGTCGGGCCGTTCGGGCTCCAGAACGCCGTCACGCTGGATTCTCTGACGGAAATGGTGCATAGGGGCGCCGCCTCGGAAGGCTTGCTTCCCGTCGCGACCGCCCTGGACGACATCCCGGAGCTGGCCGTGACGACCGAAGACGCCTTCCAGCTTCGGCAAGGTCGGCCGATCGTTCTGCTTCCCCGACAGGTGGAGACCCTCAAGACCCGGCTTCGGTCCGGTTCGCGAACGGTTTCCGCCTTCGAGGGCGAAACGCTCGTCGCTCTCTGCTCGATGCGGGCCGGCCGGCTGGAACCCGACCGCGTTTTCAATCTCTCCTGAGGCTCAGCCAAGGGAGACTCCAACCGCGCTCAAACAGCGAGGGACCGCGTCCCGAGCGTAGCGCACTTAAGGAGCACCCGATGTCGATTACTGCTGAACGCAAGGCCGAGGTCATTGCGGACAACGCCCGTGGCGCGGGCGACACCGGCTCGGCCGAGGTCCAGGTCGCGATCCTTTCGGAACGCATCGCCAACCTGACCGAGCACTTCAAGACCCACAAGAAGGACAACCACTCGCGTCGCGGCCTGCTCAAGCTGGTCTCGCAGCGTCGTCGCCTTCTGGACCACCTGAACAAGGTCGATGCCGAGCGCTACACCGCTCTCATCGGCAAGCTGGGCCTGCGCCGCTAAGGCGGGGCGCCCGGAACGCGGAAGCCTTATTCGAGGCGCGGGCGTCATGTCCGCGCCTCGTTCCGCATCCAGAACCACCCGCGCGCCGCGGGACCATCGGCGCATTGACGCGAGGGCCTGGATCGGTCCTCACATTCCCGGATCGGTCGCGACGTCGCGGCTATCCCTGGACCGAAGGACTGAACGCCCGACGCTCCATCCCCTGAAGGGACGCCCGCGCGGAATTCGCCGCCGGGAGACGAAAGACAGAGAATGTTCGACATCAAACGCAAGACGATCGAGTGGGCCGGACGCCCGCTGACCCTCGAGACCGGCCGCATCGCCCGTCAGGCCGACGGCGCGGTGCTGGCGACCTACGGCGAGACCGTGGTCCTGGCCACCGTCGTCTACGGCCGCGCGCCCAAGCCCGGCCTCGATTTCTTCCCCCTGACCGTCAACTATCAGGAAAAGACCTTCGCCGCCGGCAAGATTCCGGGCGGCTATTTCAAGCGTGAAGGCCGGCCGACCGAGAAGGAGACCCTGGTCTCGCGCCTGATCGACCGCCCGATCCGCCCCCTGTTCGTCAAGGGCTTCAAGAACGAGACCCAGGTCGTCATCACCGTGCTGCAGCACGATATGGAGAACGACCCGGACGTGGTTGGCATGGTGGCCGCCTCGGCCGCCCTGACCATCTCGGGCGTGCCCTTCATGGGCCCGATCGGCGCCGCGCGCGTCGGCTATATCGACGGCGAGCTGGTGCTGAACCCGACCCTGGATCAGCTGCCCGACTCGGATCTGGATCTGGTCGTCGCCGGCACCCAGGACGCCCTGATGATGGTCGAGTCCGAGGCCAAGGAGCTGTCGGAAGACACCTTCCTCGACGCCCTGATGTTCGCCCATCGCGGCATGCAGCCGGTGATCGAGGCCATCATCGACCTGGCCGAGCACGCCGCCAAGGAGCCGTTTGACTTCCAGGCGGAGGACCACTCCGACGTCGTCGCCTCGATCCGCTCCATGGTCGGCGACGACATCAAACAGGCCTACACCATCACCGGCAAGCACGAGCGCCGCGACACGGTGGTGGCCGCCAAGGTCCGCGCCGCCGACGCCCTGGTTCGCACCGAAGCCAATCCGGACGGGATCGATTCGGCCAAGTTCGCCGCCGCCTTCAAGGAGTGCGAGGCCGAGGTCCTGCGCCGCGACATCATCGAGAACGGCCACCGCGTCGACGGCCGCGCCCTGGACAAGGTCCGTCCGATCGTCTCGGAAGTCGGCGTCTTCCCGCGCACCCACGGCTCCGCCCTGTTCACCCGCGGCGAGACCCAGGCGATCGTGGTGGCGACCCTGGGCACCGGCGAGGACGAGCAGTATGTCGACGCCCTGTCGGGAACGTACAAGGAGAAGTTCCTCCTGCACTACAACTTCCCTCCCTATTCGGTTGGCGAGACCGGTCGGATGGGCGGCGCGGGCCGTCGGGAAATCGGTCACGGCAAGCTGGCCTGGCGGGCCATCCGTCCGATGCTGCCGTCGTCGGAGGAGTTCCCCTATACGATCCGTCTGGTGTCGGAGATCACCGAGTCCAACGGCTCGTCCTCGATGGCCACGGTCTGCGGGTCGTCGCTGGCGCTGATGGACGCGGGCGTGCCCCTGAAGAAGCCCGTCTCGGGCATCGCCATGGGTCTGATCCTGGAGCCGTCGGGCGAGTTCGCCATCCTGTCGGATATCCTGGGTGACGAGGATCACCTGGGCGACATGGACTTCAAGGTCGCCGGCACCCGTGACGGCATCACCTCGCTGCAGATGGACATCAAGGTGGCCGGCATCACCGAGGAAATCATGCGTAAGGCGATCGCCCAGGCTTCGGCCGGTCGCCTTCACATCCGCGACGAGATGGACAAGGCCATCGACGGCGCCCGCACCGAGCTGGGCGAGTTCGCGCCCAAGATCGAGCAGATCAAGATCCCCACCGACAAGATCCGCGACGTGATCGGCACCGGCGGCAAGATCATCCGCGAGATCGTCGAAAAAACCGGCGCCAAGGTCAACATCGAGGACGACGGCACGGTCAAGATCGCCGCCTCCGAGCAGGAAAAGATCGACGCCGCCCGCGAGTGGATCAAGTCGCTGACCTCGGAACCCGAAGTCGGCGTGATCTACACCGGCAAGGTGGTGAAGGTCGTCGATTTCGGCGCCTTCGTGAACTTCTTCGGGGCCAAGGATGGGCTAGTCCACGTCTCCCAGATGGCTCTGGAGCGCGTCGCCAACCCAGCCGATGTCGTTTCGGAAGGCCAGGAGGTCAAGGTCAAGTTCCTGGGTATGGACGATCGCGGCAAGACCAAGCTGTCGATGAAGGTCGTGGATCAGACCACCGGCGAAGACATCACCGACAAGATCAATGCCGAGCGCGCCGAGCGTGGCGAGCCCCCGATGTCGGAAGACACTGGCGGCCGTCCGCGTCGCGAGGGTGGCGGTGATCGTGACCGTGGCGGCGACCGCGGCCGCCGTCGCCGCGACTGATAGCGGTCAGATCGTCTGAGTTGAAGGAGGCCCCACTGGAAACGGCGGGGCCTTCTTTCAGTCCGGATTCTGGATCAACCGCAGCAAGCTGCCGTCGGGGTCGACCATATAGGCGATGGTCAGGCCGGAGCTCTCACGACGCGGCGGCCGGAGGCGTGGCGCGCCGCAGCTCTGCTCTGGAACACTGGCCGCCGTGCACGCCGCGTAGAAGCCGGTCAGGTCGTCGAGGCGCAGGCAGGCGCCGAAGCTGCTCTGGGCCGGGTCGAGGTCGGGATAGGGAAAGAATTCCAGCTGGAGCCCGCCGCGCGTCAGGATCATCCAGCCGCCATCGCGCCATCCCTGCTCGAAGCCCAGCGCCTGATAGAAGCGCCAGGTGGTCTCGAAGTCGCGGGACGGGAGGTTCGGCGTGGCGTGGTCGGCCATGCGGCCCTCCTGTCCCGGATCCGGCGTCTAGCCTAAAGCCTTCATCAGCTCGGGCACGATGGTCTTGTAGTCGCCGACCACTCCGTAGTCCGCGACCTGAAAGATCGGGGCGTCGGCGTCCTTGTTGATGGCGACGATGACCTTGGAGTCCTTCATCCCTGCCAGGTGCTGGATGGCGCCCGAGATGCCGATGGCGATGTAGAGTTGGGGCGCCACGACCTTGCCGGTCTGGCCGACCTGATAGTCGTTGGGGGCATAGCCGGCGTCCACGGCCGCGCGTGAGGCGCCGACGGCCGCGCCCAGCTTGTCGGCCAGGGGGTCCATGACGGCGTGAAACTCTTCGGCCGAGCCCAGCGCCCGCCCTCCGGAAACGATGATCTTGGCCGCGCCCAGCTCGGGCCGGTCGGACTTGACCATCTCTTCGCTGACGAAGTCGGTCTTGGGCGCCTCGCCGCCCGAAACGCTCTCGACCGAGGCCGAGCCGCCGTCCGGCGCCGCATCGAAGGCCGTGGGGCGGACGGTGATCACCTTCTTGGCGTCCGAGCTCTTGATCGTCTCCAGCGCGTTGCCGGCGTAGATCGGGCGCACGAAGGTATCGGCGGAGACCACCTCGACGATGTCGGAGATGGGGGCCACGTCCAGCTTGGCGGCCAGGCGCGGGGCGAAGTTCTTCCCGTCCATATTGGCGGGCGTCAGGATGGCGTCATAGCCGTCGGCCAGCGGCAGGACGGTGGCCTCGACCGCCTCCGCCAGGGTCTTACCCAGCTCCGCTGACTCGGCCAGCAGCACCTTGCGCACGCCCGAGATCTTGGCGGCGCTGTCGGCCGCCGCCTGGGCGCCCTGGCCGACGACGAGGATGTCGATGTCGCCGCCCAGCTTTTGGGCCGCGGTCACGGTCTTGGCGGTGGTGTCGCGGACAGTCGACCCATCATGGTCGGCGATGATGAGAACGGCCATTACAGCACCCCCTTGGACTTCAGCTTGGCCACCAGATCGGTGGCGTCGGCGACCTTCTCCCCCGCCTGACGCTTGAGCGGCTCGGTCACCTTCTGGACCGTCAGGCGCGGCGCCACATCAACGCCGTAGTCGGCGACCGCCTTGGTGGCGATTTCCTTCTTCTTGGCCTTCATGATGTTGGGCAGGGAGGCATAGCGCGGGGTGTTGAGGCGCAGGTCAGTCGTCACCACCGCCGGTAGTTGGACCGCCACCGTCTGGACGCCGCCGTCCACTTCACGGGTCACGGTCGCCTTGCCGCCGCCGATCTCGATCCTGGCGGCGAAGGTCGCCTGTGGCCAGTCCAGGAGCGCCGCCAGCATCTGGCCGACAGCGTTGTTGTCGCCGTCGATCGACTGCTTGCCCATCAGCACCAGCTCCGGCTTCTCCTCCTCGACCACCGCCTTGAGGAGTTTGGCCACGGCTAGGGGCTCCAGGTCCGTATCGGACTGGATCAGGATGCCCCGGTCCGCACCCATGGCCAGGGCCGTGCGGATCGTCTCCTGAGCCTGGGC
>CAXBPJ010000021.1:0-10229 GCA_963977325.1 uncultured Brevundimonas sp.
CCAAAGCCCCCGCGCCCGCCGCATCCTGATCGAAGCGGTCAGCAGACCGCCGGAAATCAGAGAACCTTGAGGTTCACCGCCGCCGTCTTGCCGCGCTGGTTTTCCAGCTCGTACTCGACCTTGGCGTTCTCATCGAGGCCGGCGAGGCCCGCCTTCTGCACGGCGGTGATGTGCACGAACACATCGGCGCCGCCGGCTTCAGGCTGGATGAAGCCAAAACCCTTGGTGGGGTTGAACCACTTGACTGTACCAGTCGCCATCATGCGTCTCCAAATCAACGCGCTTTCCAGGCGAGGACGCCGAAACGCCCCCGACAGCCACTCTGGACAGCTCGTTCCAGGAGAAGGAGCGACCGCAAGTTCCTAGCTGCGGAGGGGTTGTCACCCGGTCAAGCGAGACCGTCAACAGATAAACGATGACAGGGCGTCAGCGGCACAGGCTGTAGGGCGCGCCGTCCAGGTGCAGGTGATCGCGATGTGCGGCGTTGTAGTCGGGGCTGAGCACCGCCCCGAACAGCCGGCAGGCGCCGTCGCGCGCGGCGCGGATGAAGGCCTGACCGTCCCGTCCCGCCGGCCCGTCCCCGTTCCAGTCGGCCAGCACCGAAATCTGGCGGCCGTCGCTCAGGGTCACGCCCGCGACGTCCAGGGCATTGGCCCGGGCGTGCTCGCTGGGCCGGTCGCCGTCGGACTGAGAGCCATAGATGCGGCGGCAGGAATAGGTCCCCATGTTGTCGACCGCCGCCGGCGCCGATCCGTAGCGGGACCGCGCCAGCGGCTGCAGCACCTGGCGGTCCCAGATCACATAGCGGATGGCCAGCGGGCACTGCATGACCACGCCGCCGGGGCGCAGCGGGGTGACGGCCCCGCCGGTGATGCGCACCGCGCCCTGCACCACGCAGAAGCCGCCATCGTCGGTGTCCTCGGCTCGCTGGACCTCAACGCCCGCCGCACGCAGGGTGGCCATGCATTCCTGGGTCGTCTGTTCGATGAGGGACGCTGCGGCGGTGCGGGGAATGTCGAAGTCGCGCACCTGGCGCGCGGTGGCCTGGCCGATCGGCCGCTCCAGATCCAGCGGCTTCCAGAAAAGATGTTCGGGCGGCGCCAGGGCGTCGAGCATCAGGAACAGGGCGGCCGCGCCCAGCGCCAACTCCCACAACAGGTTCCAGAAGTCGGCCAGATCACGACGCATGCCGGAGCACCCTGCCCGCTCCGCCGAGAGTCGGCAATCAGACCTGACCGGCCATCTCGATCAGTCGCGCGGCCAGGGGCGCGCAGTCATCGGTGTCGCGGTTGGCGATGACAGCGGCGGCGAGCCCCCGCGCGGGCGCGACGAGCGCGGCGCAGCGCCACATCGTGTTCGATCCCTCGTGCACCAGACCGGGCCCCGTCCCCGCCCAGGCCGCGCGCGGCGCCACGCCCCAGCCGAGCGCATAGGTCGAGGTCGCATCCGGCCACGGTCGCGTCAGCCGCGCCAAGTTTTCGTCCGAAACGTATCCCTCCGGACCGCCGCCCAGGAAGACGCGCAGCCAGCGCCCGTAGTCGGACAGGCGCATGTGCGCCGTTCCGGCGGGCCCGAGCGCTAGCGGATTGTCGGCTCCGGGGCTGGCCGGATCCATGGGGATCAACTGGCCGAACAGGTTGCGATGACCCCACGGCGACGGCTCGGGCGGCGCGCCCCATCCGGCCGAAGCGAGCCCTAGAGGCTGGAACACCTGCTCGGCGATCGCGGGCTCGGCCGGCTGGCCCGTGATCTGCTCGATCGCGGCGCCCACCAGCATGTAGTTGAGATTGCCGTATGCGTACTTACCCGGCGCTCCGTTCGGCGGCGTCGAGAGCGCCCTGTCGACCAGGGCGAGGCGTTGTTCCGTCAGACTGCGCGGATCGCTTCGGGCGGTGGCGTACCAGCCGTCCAGGTGGCCGGCGTCGAGGAGCCCGGCGCGGTGGGCCATGAACGGTTCCAGCGTGACGCCCGTCCAGGCCGGATCGATGGCGACGGTTGGAAAAATGTCACCCAGCGGTGCGTCCCCCGCCGCCCCGCCCGCCTCGACCAACCGGGCATAGGTCAGGGCCGTCATGGCCTTGGTGTTGGACCCGAGGTGCCAGCGATCCTCCAGCGCGACCGGCTCTTCGCCGCCCCGCCGCCGAACCCCGGCCACATCCGACCAGACCACGCCCTCGCGATGGACCACCACAGCCCCCAGGGCCGGCGCTTCGGCGGCCGCCCGCGCCTGATCCAGCATTCCGGCCATGCCGGGGGGCGCGGGCGTCGGCTCGCGTCCGCAGGCGGAGCCCGCCAGGGCGCTCAGGCTCAGCCCGGCCAGCAGGTCGCGTCGGCGCATGAATCGATCCCTCTTTCGCTGCCTCCGGTTTCATCCCATCGTCGGCCAATGGGCAAGAAATCCGACAAGAAGGCTTACGATCGCGACCTCAAGGCGTTGCAGATCGAATGGGTCAACACCCAGGCGTGGACGATCGAAACGGGCCTCAGGACCCTGATCGTGTTCGAGGGCCGCGACACGGCCGGCAAGGACGGGGCGATCAAGCGCATCACCGAGGTCGCCGCGCCGCGCCAGACCCGCGTCGTCGCCCTGCCCAAGCCGTCGGATCGCGAGCAGAGCCAGTGGTATTTCCAGCGCTACGTCCCGCACCTGCCGGCGGCGGGCGAAACGGTGATCCTGAACCGGTCCTGGTACAACCGCGCGGGGGTCGAGCCGGTGATGGGCTTCTGCACGCCGGACCAGCACGAGGCGTTTCTCAAGGACGCCCCAGTGTTCGAGCGGATGCTGGTCGATGACGGTATCCGGGTCATCAAGCTGTGGCTGGACATCAGTCGCGAGGAGCAGGCGGCGCGGCTGGATGCCCGGCGCGAGGATCCGTTGAAGAAGTTCAAGATTTCGCCTCTGGACGCCGAGGCCCAGAAGCGTTGGGACGCCTATTCGGCCGCCCGCGACCGCATGCTGGCCGAAACCGACCATCCGGCCGCGCCCTGGACCGTGGTCGCCACCGACGACAAGAAGAATGCGCGGCTCAACATCCTGCGCCACGTCCTGCACACCATGGGGCGGCCGCGGGCCAGGGTCGAGGCGCCGGACGAAGACGTGGTCTTCGCGGCCGCCGGCGCCGACGGTCGTCTCGCGGCGTGAGCCTCAGCCCAGGCCGCTGCCGGGATTGGCCCGGAAGGCGAACTCGCGGTCGCTCGCCACCCGACAGACGATCGCCACGCTTCACCTCGACCCGGCTCATGTGCGCGTAGAAGCTGGTCAGGCCGTTGGCGTGCTTGATCTCCGCGAAACGCCCGTAGCCGCCGGGCTCATAGCCGGTGCGGACCACCTCCCCCGGCGCAGTGGACAGCACGGCGACGCCTACCGGCGCGGCGATATCGACGCCCTGGTGCGGGCGCGGTTTGGGCTCTCCGGCCAGATGACGCATGCCGAAGTTGGAGTTCACGTCGTACCCATCGACGGGCTTGAGGAAGCGCACGATCTGGATCGGCGGGCCCAGCACCTCGGCCTCGGCCTGAACCGGCGGCGCGATGGGGGCGTCGTCGTCCTGGGTCTGGACCAGCGGATCGACCGGCGTCAGCGGCGCCATGGCCATGGCCAGGCCGGCGGCGGCGATCAGGCCGGCCGACTGGCCGGAGTGGATCAGGAAGGATTTCACGCGGGCCCAGCGAGGGGCCGAAAACGAAAAAGTCGGCGTTAGGCGTCGCATTGCGGCGGCGTCTCCGTGTCGGCTCTATGTCGGAAGGTCGCCGTGCGGGCGCCCTCCCCTGAAGGAGCGACGCGCGGGCCCGGGGATGAGCGGGCGGCGACCGAATGGATGGGCCTTATGCCGATCGGTCCGGGCCGGAATGAGGCACAGAACGTGGCGAAGTGTCGCAGCCACGGAACCCGACGCCTTATTGCGTAACCCGTGCTAGCCGAACGCAAAATGCCGGAATGAGAGCAAAAGAAAGGCCGCCCCTCGCGGAAGAGGCGGCCTTCAAACTTCAGCAATCGACGTGGAATTTACGGCAGGGTCAGGGTGAAGGCGACGCCCGCCAGATGGCTGTCGGCCGCGTCACCGAACCGGCCGCGATAGCCGGCCGACACCCGCATCGTGTCGCTGATGCGGGCGCTGACCCCCGCCTCGGCCAGCCACTCCTCGCCCTGCGGCAGGTCCAAGTCGCGCTCCAGGATCTGGGCGGTGTTTCCCAGGATGCCGACGCGGACCGGATCGGCGGAATCGTCAAAGGCGTGGCGATAGCCGCCCGAGGCGTAGAAGCCCAGGTTCTGGTCACCGCCCGCCAGGGCCAGAACGGCTTCGCCCGACAGCGCCTCGACGGTCCGGTCCTGGAACTCCAGCTGCGCCGCCGGGCCTGTCTCGCGATAGCCGTCGACCTCGGCCGAGATCCAGTTCAGCCCGACGCGCGGAACCAGGGCCAGACCGCCGAGGGGCACGGCCACGCCACCCTCGATCTTGGCCCCGGTGCTGAAGGCGTCCGTTCCAGCGGTGTGGATGGCCGGCGCCAGTTGGGTCATCCGCTCGATGTCATCGTAGTTCTCGGCCGAGACGCCGCCATAGGCGTTGACGAACACCATGCCTGAGCGCCAGCCCCCCCAGGCGTCGAAGCTGAGGCTTTCGCTGTCGAAGCTCATCGCCCCGGCGTCCGCGTCGCCCGAGAGGATCGACCCGGCCAGACCGAAGCGCCAGCTGTCGTTGGGGCTGTGCTCCAGCGCGAGCCGCGCGCCGCCCGCCTGACTGTCGGTCTCGGCCACGACGTCGCGCGCGTCATAGGTGGTGTTTTCGTACAAGCCCATCATCGTCAGGCGCGTGCCCGAGCCCCAGCCCGAGGCGTCGGCCATCAGGGCGCCGGCGTCGTCCAGCGCGTCCTGGCGGTGGCCATAGGCCATCTCGCCCAGCACCGTCGCCTGGGCGCCCCAGTCGCCGTAATAGATATAGTCCCGCGCCAGCGAGGCGATGATGCGGTGTCCGGCCGCCGTGGGGTGCACGCCGTCCCAGTAGAAATAGCCGTCCGGGTTGGCGCAGATCGAACCGGTCTGCTGGTTCAGGCAGGTATCGGTGATGTTGGTGATGCCGAAGCGCTGGGCGTTCGGGGCGATGAAGTCGCCCGCGCGGAACAGGTCGACATAGATGATGTTGCTGTCTGTCCCGGCCGCCGTGCTCCTGAGCCCCGTCAACAGCGCCGTGTTGAAGGTGCCGACACCCTGATCGGCCAAGGGGCCGGCCGGGCTGCCCCGGAATTGCGGGGTCAGCGACAGGCGCGGCAGATTGACGACCATGATGGTCCCCGCCCCAGCCTGGGCGACTTGGGAGACCAGGGCGTTGACGTCGGCGGCGGCGGCGCTGGCCACCACGTTGAGGGCGGCGATCGGCGTCGGACTGGTCGCCGCGCCGGGGATGCCCTGGAACAGGTTGTTGGCCCCGCCCAGCACGCTGACCAGGTCTCCGTCGCCGAAGGTCCCGCCGTTCTGCAGATAGGCCGCCAGCTGCAGCCTCATGCCCGGAGGACTCATGGCGAAATCGGTGCGCGCTCCGCCGAAGGCGTAGTTGACGCTGCCCGAGGTCGTGCCGAAGCCGGTGGCGTCGAAGCCCAGCAGTTCGGTGAACACCGGCCCGTTCGAGAACCGGCCGTTGACATAGAAGGGCGCGGGCGGCTGGGTTCCGCCGGTGAAGGCGAACAGATTGCCATTGTCGCTGAGGCTGTCGCCGAACACGACCAACCGGTCATAGGTCTGAGCCTCGGCCGCCTGTGGCGCGGCCATGAGAGCCGCCGCCATCAGGGCGCAGGACGCGGCGCCGCGAAGAAGTCGAGACATGATGTAGTCCTCCCGTCGGCCGTCGATCCCGCGACCGTTGCGCCGCAGTGTGAACCGCTTCGCGAAAGGTGCAAGATGCCGCTGGGGAAGGTTTTGGTTAGGCCTTCGGATTGGTGCTCTTGACCATCTCCGCCAGGTTGAAGCCGATCCGCCGCGCCGGCCGGGCTTCGGGCTTCTTGCGGGCGTCGAGCAGCAGGTTCACCTGGGTGTAGTGCTGGATCAGTCGCACCGGCTTGCCGTCCGGGTTCTTGCCAAAGAACAGGATCATGTCCGGCCCCCAGAAGCCGATGTCGTCGATCTGGAGCGTGGCGTCGCCGGGCGCCCCGACCAGCCGCACCCCGACCTCGTCGTCCTTGTCCAGCTTGGACTCGAACTCCTCGACCAGCTTGGACAGGCGCACGAAGGCCCATTCCGCCGGATTGTCGCGCATGCGCACATCGGCGGTCATCTGACGCCGCTCGTCGGGGGTGGCGGCTGGCACCATCGGCTCGGGACACGGCGTTTCGCCGCAGTCCGAGAACATGGCCGGATCGGCCTTGACCGGGGAGGTCTGGGGCGCGGCCTTCTTCGACGCGGCCTTGGCGTGTTTGGTCTTCGTCTTGGTCATGGCCGCACCCTACACCGATCCCCGGCGGCGCCGTCCACCCTAGCCGGTTCAGAACAGCGCCTGGCCCTTGGGCAGTTCGGTGTAGCGGTGAACGCGAACAGCCATGATCAACCCAAAGCCGATCATGAGCGTCATCATCGACGATCCGCCATAGGACAACAGCGGCATGGGCACGCCCACAACCGGCGCCAGACCCATGACCATGGCTCCATTGATCAGGATGAACAGGGCGAAGGTCGAGGCGATCCCCGCCGCCGCCAGTCGCCCGAAGTGGCTGTAGCTGAGCGAGGCGATCCGAAGCGAAATCAGCACGATGGCGGCGTAGCACAGCAGGATGGTGAAGGAGCCGACGAAGCCGAACTCCTCCGACAGGGCCGAGAAGATGAAGTCGGTGTGGCGCTCGGGCAGGAACTCAAGTTGGCTCTGGCTGCCCAGCCCGAAGCCTCGGCCCAGCAGACCCCCGGACCCCAGGGCGATCTTGGACTGGATGATGTTGTAGCCGGTTCCGGCGGGATCGGATTCCGGGTTGAGGAAGGTCAGCACTCGGTTCCGCTGATAGTCGTGCATCACGAACATGACGAAGGGCGGGATGATCGCCGCCGCCGCCGCCGCGCCGACGGCGATGATCCGCCAACTGAGCCCCGCCAGGAACATGATCGCCGCCCCGGTCAGGGCGATCAGCATGGCCGAACCCAGGTCCGGCTGCTTGGCGACAAGGAGAAAGGGCACGCCCACCATGGCGGCGGGGATCAGCAGCTTCCACGACAGGCGGGCGTCCTGGGCCGAATGGGCGTGGTACCAGCGGGCCAGGGCGAGCACGAGGCCGAACTTGATGAACTCGGCCGGCTGCAGGCGGATGAAGCCCAGGTTCAGCCAGTTGCGGGCCCCGCCGGCGGTGTAACCCAGCGGCGTGAACTCGGTCATCAAGACCAGCAAGAGGAACAGGCCGTACAGCGGATAGGCGGCGCGGAACCACCATTTCAGGTCGATCAGGGCCAGGCCCAGCATGACCACGGTCATGATGGCGAAGCGGATCGCGTGATCGGCGGCCCACGGGCTCCAGCCGCCGCCGACGGAATAGAGCATCATCGCCCCGCTCCCGCCCACCACGGCCAGCAGGATCACCAGCCGCCAATCGATCTCGGTGACCTTTTCCGACAGCCGGTCGCGCTGGCCGGGCCGGGTCAGGGCCGAGGCGGTCATCCGCGCGGCTCCGAGAGATAGGGACGCGGCCCCGTCGGCGCAGCCGCGGGCGCGGGCGCAGCGGCCGGGGCGACGGGGGGGGCCAGGGATTCCGGCACGTCGTGGGCGCCGGGATCCTCGGTCTCGACGAAGCCGTTGCGCTCGATCCGCTCACGCAGCTCGGCGTCCTTGAGCAGGGTGACCCGCATCACCTCGCGGGCGCGGGGGGCGGCCGCGGTGCCGCCGCCCAGGCCGCCGTGCTGGATGATGACCGCCATGGCGTAGCGCGGCTTGTCGATCGGGGCGTAGGCGATGAACAGGTTGTGGTCCTTCATCGCCCACGGCTGGCCGGCGCCCTTGCGCGACCCGGCGCCGTAGTTGCGCACCTGGGCCGTGCCGGTCTTGCCCGCCATGCGCACCGCGCCCAGCCCCAGCTGGCTGTTGCGGAAGGCGGTGCCGCCCGCTTCGGTGACCGCGTTCATGCCGTCGCGCAGCACCTGTATGCGGTCCTCGGGGAAGGGCAGCGGCTGGAAGGCCTGGCGCGGCTGTTCGACCCCGCCGACGGAGTGGATCAGGCGCGGCATCACGCTCTGACGGCCGTTGGCCAGCCGCGACGTGTAGACCGCCAGCTGCAGCGCATTGACGCTGACCGCGCCCTGGCCGATGCCGAAACTGGGGTTTTCGCCCGGGTACCAGTTCGGATCACCGCCGACCGGATTGCGTCGCCGCCAGGCGCGGTCGGGCACCAGACCTTCGCTCTGGCCGCCGATGCCGATGTCGAATTCCTGCTCGAACCCGAACTTGCGCGCCGCTTCAGCGATGGGATCGGGCCCCATCTCGACCGCCAGGGTCATGAAATAGACGTTGCAGGAATTCTTGATGGCGTCGCGCATGGTCTGGGGACCGTGCGTGGCGTGGCAGGCGAAGCGCCGACCCAGATAGTAGCCGCCGGTGCAGGTGATGACCCGGTCCGGGTTCGCCCCCCTCAGCATGGCGGCCATGCCCACCACCGGCTTGAAGGTCGAGCCCGGCGCATAGGTGCCGGTCGTGGCCTTGTCCAGCAGCGGGCGGCGCTCATAGTCGGCCCAGGCGCGGTAGATGGAGCTGGGCACGCCCGAGACGAACAGGTTCGGGTCAAAGGCGGGCGCCGAGGACATGCACAGGATGTCGCCGTTCCTGACGTCCATCACCACACAGGCGCCGGATTCCTCGCCGAACACCTCCAGGGCGCGCTTCTGGATGTCGGCGTCCAGCGTCAGGACCACATCCTTGCCAGGGATGGCGGGCCTGGAGCCGGCCTGATCCTCGGCCACCACCCGGCCGCGCGCATCGACCTCGACCCGGTTGCCCCCGGCCTCGCCCCGCAGCTGGGCGTCCAGCGCCTTTTCCACCCCCATGCGGCCGATGCGGTAGCTGGGGTTGAAGACCACCTGGGGCACGTCCTCGCCCCGTTCCTTCATGGCGTCGACATCCTCGGCCGAAACCTTGGCCACATAGCCGACGACATGGGCGAAGGCGCCGCCGTGCGGATAGTAGCGGGCCTCATTCATGTCGGCCATGACGCCGGGCAGTTCGGTGGCGTGCAGATTGACCTTGGAGAACTCCTCCCAGGTCAGGTCCGACTTGACCGGCACCGGCGAGAAGCGCGGCGCGGCGTTCACATCGCGGATGATGGCGCGGCGCCGCTCCATGGTGTCCGGCAGGATCTTGCCGACATAGTCCAGGGTCTGGTCCAGGTCGTCGATCTCGTCGCGGACGACCAGCACCCGAAAGCTGGGCCGGTTGCCGGCCAGCACCACGCCGTGCCGGTCCAGCACCCGCCCGCGCGGGGGCGGCACCAGGCGATAGTTGAACTGGTTTTCGGTCGCCAGGGTCGAATATTCCGCCGCCTGCACGACCTGGATCTGGCCGAGGCGCGCGCTGAGGATCGTGACGCCCAGCGCCGTGCCGCCGCCAAACAGCAGGGTGCGGCGCAGGAACGACCCCTGGCGCTCATTGGCGTCCGAGAAGAAGATCGACGGCTCGGATTTCTTGCTCATCGACAAAGCCTACTCAGCGGAACCCGGCGTCCGCGTCATCGAACCGCCGGATCAGCCAGTCGGCGGCGGGAAACAACAGAAGGGTCGGGATGATCTGCCACACCACCGGCCAGAAGTGCGGCCCGGCCCCCAGGTCCAGTCTGAGCGTCCAATAGGCCACGAAAAAGGCGATCAGGACGGCTCCGGCGAACCAGAAGAACAGCATGCGCGTGTCCTGCCCGGCCAGCAAGCTTCGCCCAAACAGAACAAGGCCATAGACGATCAAAAGCGAGAGAGCCCACAGCCCCAGAGTCCCGCCCCAAAACAGGTCCAGAAAGACGCCGAGCCCCAGCAGGGCGGCCGGCGCCAGAACCGACGGGCGGATCAGCGGCCAGGCGAAGGCCAGCACCAGCGGCGCCACCGGCTCGGGCAGATGCGCGCCCCAGAACCGCAGGGGAACGGCCAGCAGGATGGTGACGCCCAGCGCCGCCAAGGCTGGCAGCACGATCCACTCCAGCGGGCTGAAACTGCGCGCGCCCCGGACCCGTCTCACGGCTGCGCAGCCGGCTGCGCAGGAGCGGGAGCGGGAGCGGGCGAAGTCCCC
>CAXBPJ010000022.1:0-10148 GCA_963977325.1 uncultured Brevundimonas sp.
CCGACGCCCGACCAGGCCGCGCAGGTCGGCGACCTGTTGGCGAGGAACTCCGGCAAGGCGCTGATGTACTGCCGGTCGGGCATGCGGTCCACGGCGGCCTGGGCCATGGCGGCCACGGCTTCGGGCGCGATCAGCGCCGACGACGCCCGTGCGCTGGCGGCCTCGGCCGGCTATGATCTGGCGGGCCTGCCGCTCTAGCGGCTGATCGCCACGCGGGTGGCGTAAGGCGCGGGCTCCGGGGTGCAGGAGGCGACGATCAGTTGCGCCGCCATGAGACACAGCACGGCCGCCGCCACCGGCTGCAGCCGGTTGGAGATGGAGATGATGTCGAAATGACGCATTCCGGCCCTTCCCTGCCCTGTTCAAGGCCGACGGCCGCAAGGGTCGCGCCATGATCCCCTTCGTGCGTGCGTTCGATTTCGAGTACGGCCGCGTCGACCGGGCGTCGCCGCGCCTTCGCCGGGTGATCTGCAACAATCCGGACCCCTTCACCTTCACCGGCACGGCCACCTTCATCGTCGGCGACCACGAGGTGGCGGTGATCGATCCCGGGCCGATCGACGAGGCGCATCTGGCGGCCCTGTTGGGGGCCCTGGAGGGCGAGCGGGTGACCCATATCCTGCTGACCCACACCCACGCCGACCACTCGCCCCTGGCCAGGGCGCTGCGACAGCGCACCGGGGCGCCGATCCTGGCCGCGCCCCCGCCCGAGCGGCCGACCAGCGCCTCGGCCAACGAGGGGAATGGCGGCGAGGGCTGGGACGAGACGGCGGTGTTCCCGCCCGACCGGGTGCTGAGCGACGGCGAGACGATCACCGGGCCGGACTGGTCGCTGACGGTCAAGGCCACGCCGGGCCACGCCTCCAACCATCTGGCTTTCGCCCTGCCTCAGGAGAACGCCCTGCTGGTCGGCGACCACGTCATGGGCTGGTCGACGAGCGTGGTCGTGCCGCCCGACGGATCGATGGCCGATTACATGCGCAGCCTGGATCGGGTGATCGCCGGCGACTTCTCGGTGCTGTGGCCGACGCACGGGCCGCCGGTGGTGCATCCGGCGGCGTTCCTGGAGGCCTACAAGGCGCACCGGCTTGATCGCGAGCGGCAGATTCTGGAGCGGTTGGCGGCCGGAGACGCGGCCATCCCGCAGATGGTCGCAGCCATGTATGTCGGCCTTGATCCCCGGCTGGTCCCCGCCGCCGGCCAGTCCGTGCTGGCCCACCTGATCAAGCTGGTCGAGGAGGGGTGGGTGACAGCGACGCCGGCGCCCACCGTGGATGCAAAGTGGCGGCTCACCTGAGACTCCGCGCTCGCCAGAAAAATGAGTCCAGGAGTCCAATACGGACGCGCGGGCGCGAAATTAGTAAAAGGTTTCAATGGCCGGAAGCGCCGGGGAGGCCTCGGGGATTGTGGGGCTGTGGAGCGGGCGCCATGGCCGCAGTATGAGGCGCCCGGCCGGGGGGGCAGAGATTCGGACGCTGCACCGGCTCTGATCCCCGCGCGGCGCGACGCGAGCGCCCCGAATGCGGGATCAGGCGCTATTTCGCCAGCGCGTCCGCCACCGCCAGAGCGGTGCGGCAGGCGGCGCCGCCGTCGGCGCGATCTTCGCGGCCGGCGACAAGGACGTCGGTAGCGCCGGGGCGGATGCGAATCACCACGTCCTGATCGAAGCCGTACCAGAAGCTGGAGGTCTGGCCCTCGGCGCGGAACGGGCTGACGCCCAGCACCTGGCGGTTCGCGGCTTCAAGCGCCGCCCTCGCCTCCTCGGGCGCGGCCTGGCGAGGCACGGTGGCGAGGCCCGGGCACCAGTCGGCGTCGCCCCGGGTCAGCAGCGGCTGGGCGCCGGCCCCACGCCTCTGCGCCATGACCTCGCTGGAGAAGCTGGGACGGTCGGCCCAGTCGCTGGAGGCCTGACTGATCGGCGGATTGGCGACCAGGGCGTTCCGCTCGTGCGCCACCCACAGATAGATCGCCGCATTGACGATCAGGGCCGCGGCCAGGGCCAGGCCGATCAGCCGCTGGCCCCCGCGCCAGGCGATCACGGCCCCGCCGGCGCCGGCGAGCCCCCCCAAGATGCTGAGCGCCAGGCCTGCGTCCAGACCCATTGTGCGATGGCCGAACTCCGCGCTCCACACGCCGAAGCGCGCGCCGAACATGCCCAGGACCACCGCCAGCGGACCCAGCAGCGCCACGATCAGCAGCGCCTTGGTCACGCGCGGCGAGGGCCCGGCCGTCCGTGTGGGCGACGCTGTCGTCATCCGGCCTCCGGCAGGCGATAGTCCTTCATCCGCTCGCGCAGCACCTTCTTGTCGATCTTGCCGGTGGCGCCCAGCGGGATGTCCTCGACGAAGACCACGTCGTCGGGCATCCACCACTTGGCGATCTTGCCCTTGAGGAAATCGAGATGCTCGGCCTTCTCCCCGGCCTCGCCCGCCTTGAGCTTGACCAGCAGCACCGGCCGTTCGTCCCACTTGGGATGGGCCGCGCCGATCACGGCGGCGAGCTCGGCCTTGGGGTGGCCGACGGCGATGTTCTCGATCTCGATCGAGCTGATCCACTCGCCGCCCGATTTGATCACGTCCTTGGCGCGGTCGGTGATCTGCATGAAGCCGTGCTCATCGACCGTGGCCACGTCGCCGGTGTCGAAGAAGCCTTCATTGTCCAGGATTTCGCCGCCCTCGCCCTTGAAATAGGCGCCGGCCACGGTCGGACCGCGCACCATGAGCCGGCCATAGGTCTTGCCGTCGTGCGGCATCCTCTGGCCGGCGTAGTTCTTCAGGCACAGCTCCACGCCCAGCGGCGGCACGCCCTGTTTGACCCGCCACTTCATCTGTTCGTCGTAGGGAAGGCTTTCCAACTCGGGCGGCAGGTTGGACAGGGTGCCGATGGGCGAGGTCTCCGTCATGCCCCAGCCCTGGACCACCTCGATGTCGAACTCGTCGTGGAAGGCGCGGATCAGGCTCTCGGGCACGGCCGAACCGCCGATCAGCACGCGGCGCAGGGTCGAGAACTTCAGCCCCTTCTCCCGAACATAGCCCAGCAGGCCCTGCCACACGGTCGGCACGGCCGCCGAGAAGGTGACGCCCTCGGTCTCCAGCAGCTCATAGATGGCCTCGCCGTCCATGCGCGCGCCGGGCATGACCAGTTTCGACCCCGCCGCCGGCCCGCCAAAGGCGATGCCCCAGGCGTTGGCGTGGAACATGGGCACCACCGGCAGGATCACCTCCTTGGGCGTCGCGCCCATGACGGTGGTCTGCAGGCCCAGCAGGGTGTGGATGAAGTTCGAGCGGTGCGAGTACAGCACGCCCTTGGGATTGCCCGTCGTGCCGGAGGTGTAGCAGAGGCCGCAGGCGGTCTCCTCCGAGAAGCCGCCCCATTCGACGTCTTCGGACGCGCCCTCGATCAGCTCTTCATAGCAATCGACCACCGGCAGCGGGGTTTCGGGCATGTGCGCCCGGTCGGTCAGGATCACCACCCGCTCGACGCTGGGGCAGTGCGGCAGGATGGCGTTCAGCAGCGGCACGAAGGTCAGGTCGACAAAGATGATCCGGTCTTCGGCGTGGTTGATGATGTAGACCAGCTGTTCCGGGAACAGGCGCGGGTTCAGGGTGTGGCACACCGCCCCGATGCCCATGATGCCGTACCAGGCCTCGATGTGGTCCGCCGTGTTCCACGCCAGGGTGGCGATCCTGTCGCCAGGCTTCACATCCAGGTTCAGCAGGGCGCTGGACACGCGCCGGGCGCGGCGGTGGATTTCGGCGTATGTGGTGCGCTCGATCGGCCCTTCGACCGAGCGGGTCACCACCTCGCGCTCTCCGTGCCAATTCCTGGCGTGATCGAGAATGCGGTCGACCGTCAGCGGCCAGTCCTGCATCAAGCCCAGCATGCGTTGTCCCTTCGTTGCGTCTGTATCGGCGCTTGATGCGGACGCTATGCGGGTGAACGCTGTTTAGCAATCGGACGCCGCGTCAGCTTCGATGCGGCCTTTCGTCCGGCGGCGCGCACGAATAGAAGGCCGCCATGCCTCTCCTCATCGCCATCACCGGGGGCTCGGGCTCGGGCAAGAGCACCCTGGCCGAGACCCTTGCCGCCGCCCTGCCGGCCGGTCGGGCGGTGCTGGTGCGCGAGGACTGGTATTATCGGGACTCGGCAAGCTTGCCGGGGTTCGACGCCGCGACCTTCGACTTCGACGACGTGGCGGCGCGCGACCACGAGCTGATGATCCGCGACATGGCGGCGCTAAAGGCGGGGCGCGACATCACCGCTCCGATCTATTCCTTCGTCAGCCACGGGCGTGAGCCGGGCGGCCGGACGGTGGCGGCGGCCGATCTGGTGGTGGCCGAGGGGACGCATCTGCTGTGCACCCCGGAACTGGCGCACCTGTTCGACATCAAGGTGTTCGTAGACACCCCGGCCGACATTCGCTTCATCCGCAGGTTGCTGCGCGATCAGATCGAGCGGGGGCGGACGGCCCAGTCGGTGATCGACCAGTATCTGCTCACGGTGCGGCCCGGCCACGAGCGGTTGACCGAACCGGCCAAGGCGCGCGCCGATTTCGTGGTCGCCGACCAGACGGCGGCGGTGCGTCTGGAGGATCCGCAGGCGGTGGTTCGGCTGGCGGCGCCGCTGCTGGCCGATCCGCGCGTGGCGGCCCTGTTGGCCTAGAGCAGCGCCCCATCGCGGACTGGATAGGGGAAGGCCTCCAGCAGATCGTCGAAGGTCAGCTTGGCCTTGGGCAGAAAGGCGAACTCGGACACCGCGCGGATGTTCAGGTCGGTGATCGCGCCGGGGTCGAGGGTGGCGACGCGCACGCCGTCGCGGTCGATGGTGGTGAAATAGTCCTCGAACTTGAAGTCGCCGCCCAGAAGAGCGGCGTCGCGGATGCGCAGCCAGACCCACGGCACCCCATAGGCCTGGGCCACGATCACGCCGTGCAGCGAGGTCGATAGAACCGCACGCGCCGAGGCGATCTGATCGACCACCGCATCCGGCTGATCCTGAACCTCCACCGTGTGGAAAGACTCGTCCGTCAGACCGGCGAACAGCGCCTTGTGCATGTAGTGGGGGACCAGGGCGACCTTGCCCTTCACATCGTCCCGGCGCTTCGGCGCGTAGAAGCGCGGCAGCAGACTGGCCGGATCGCCGAACACGCGCGGCGCCGTCCAGCCCAGCTTGGTCAGTTCCTTGAAGGTCTTCCAGCCGCGAACGGCGTGAATACGCGCGGGCTCGCGGTCAGCCAGGCTGCGGATGTGGTCGGCCTTCAGGGCGCAGATCGATCCCGATCCCCAGATTTCAAGTCCGGGCCGGTCCAGCGAGTGGATCAGGGACCCCGCCGTCGCCAAGCCGGTGATCCCGGACTTGTCCTTCTGGTGACGGATGTTGGCCGTCGGGCGGCCGGTCATCATCTCGACCAGCCAAGGTCCGATCAGATCGCCGAAATTGGTTTTCTTGGCCCACCAGTAGAGGCGGATGGTGTCCGCGTCGTTCACCGCCGCATCTCCTTTTCCGCCGACTTGATGCGTGCGCGCGCGGCTGCGATCAAAGGCATGGCCTCCTCGTCTCGCCCGTCGAGGATCAGGCGATAGATGTCGCGTGCCTCGTCGCCGACACCGGTCAGAGCCTTGTCCCTGTGTCGGCCGAGAAAGGCGCGGATCATCTCGAAGCCGCGGTCTCGGGCCGCGTCTGACGCCGTGGGCAAGGCGGTGACATGGCGCATCAGGCGGAACTGGAAGTCGGCACGAACGAAGTCGGTCTGAGGAAACTTCGCGGCCATCTTCAGGTCTTCCGCCAAGGCCTGAGTCAGCTCGATCTGACGAAAACGGCTGTTCAGATTGAATTCGGTCAGCCGTCCCTGGGTGATCGCCCCGCCGCCCGCGACGCGCTTGCGGTAAAAATAGGTCACCATCCGGACCGCAGCGACCCGCTCGGCCAGGCCATAGGTCTGATAGCTGAAGACGAAGTCCTCGCTGGTCATGCCCGTGGGAAAGGCGATCCGGTTGTCGGTCAGAAAGCGCCGGCGGAACATCTTGCCGTGGATGGCCATGATGCTCATCAGCCCGGCGACTTCGGTCGGCGTTCCGACCACATCGGCCTTGAAGTTCGGCCGCGTATCGTATCGGCCGGTGGCTTCCCAATAGCGACGGCGGTTCGACAGCACGATGTCGATGCCCTCTTCCTGAGCCGCCGCTTTCAGGAGCGCCTTGGCCGCGCCCGGGGCCAGCCAGTCGTCGCCGTCGAGAAAGAGGATGTAATCGCCCGTCGCCTCGGAGAGGGCGACGTTGCGCGCCGCGCCCGGACCGGCGTTGACCTGGCTGATGATCCGGGCCTTAGGCTCACCCTTCAGGAAGGCGGTGATCTTGGAAAGCGTGCGGTCGGCGGAGCCGTCGTCGATTACGATGATCTCGGCGCCCTCGACCGCCTGATCGACCACCGAGGACAGGGCGCGGTCGATATAGTCCTCGATATTATAGGCCGTGACGATGAAGGTCAGGGGCGTCTTCGGGCCTTTGCGCGGCTTGGGCTCGCCGTGGAGCTTGGCTGAAATGGCGCCTGGCACGAAGGGCGACTCCCGGTCGACGCCCGGAACGCATCACCCGGACGGTCTGGGGTTAGCGACGGCGTATGCCCGGCGCAACCTCGGGATCGTGACAGGGCGCCGTCTGGCCGTCAGGATCGTTCGGGAGCGATCGCTTGCCTTGTGTTCGCCGGCACGCTGAACTGGGGCCAGGGCCTTGATCGAAAGAAGTTTGCATGAGCGTCATGGCCGGCACATCGCGCCCGTTGCGCAATAAGCCTGCGGCCTGCGGTCGCGGAACCGGCGCCAGGTGACGGAAGCAGAACAGCAGGCGGCCGTCGCCAAAGCCAAGGCGTTTCGGCTTGACGGTGATCTTGAGAGCGCCGAGACGTCGATAGCGGCCCTGTTGCTCGCCCGCCCGACCGATCAGGCCGCTCTGGTCGAGGGGGCGTGTCTGGCATGGGCGCGGGAGGATTGGCAGGGCGCCGCCGAACGCTACGCGGCTCTGATCGTCCACCATCCCGACGCGGCTAGCCTTTCGTTCCATGTCCGACTTGCGCGCGCTTGGCTGAACCGGAGCCGACCGGGTCGTGCGGCCAAGGCGCTGGCGGTGGCCTGGGACGCCTATCCCAACAACTCGCGGCTGGTCATCCTCCGGGCCCAAGCGGACATCGCCCGTGGAGAGGGCGAGCGCGCCTTGAGATACGTCCTGCCCTACCTCGCCGCGTCGGCTATCAGGGCCCGCAGGGTCCACGCCGCGTTGCACCGCCTTTTTTTCCGCCGTGGGCATGTGAACGCGGCGTATCGTATCAAGGGGGAGTGTGCTCGGGTGTACGCCCAGGCGCCGCGTCCGCGAAGCGCGCGCGCCAGGCTGCAGCGCGCGGCCGCTTACGGCTACCTCGGCGATTTCGCCAGCGGCCATGCGCTTGTCGTCGCGGAGCCCTATGATCGCCGGTCGCGACCCGAGATCACCGAGCAGTACCTGCGCTATTGCGAACTGATGACCGGACGCGATCCGGCCACGGTCTTCCGAGACCTTTATGACGCCGAGGGCGAGGATCCAGACACGGCGCCGACCCGGCCCGGCCAATGGGGTCGCGACGATTTCCGTCGCCATCTTCAGGGACGCAGCATCGCCATCGTCGGACCCGCCGACACCCGGCAGGACCTGCGCGCGGAGATCGACGCCTTCGACATCGTGGTGCGCAACAACGTCTTTTCGACTTCGGACCTGGACTATTCAGCCGACCTCCTGGGGCGGCGGGTGGATATGGCTTACTACACCGGCGCGACCTTTGCGCGTCGGCGCGCCGAGTTGATCAACTTCGCCGGGGCCAGCGGGATCATCCCCGTGCTTCGAAGGCCCTCCAACCTGGCGGCGGCGCGCGCAGCCGGGCTCTTGAACGCACGGACCTGCTCGCCTTCACCGCAGAATTTTCTTCCAAACTACAACAGCATGCATTCGGTTCAGCGAATGCTCTGGGACCTGCTCAAGTTCGGACCCCGACGGGTGAAGCTGTTCAACGTAACCTTCTATGCAGGCGGCATGTATTCCCCCGGCTACAGGCCTCGGAATAAGGCGCCTTCACTGACGTCGCTGGGCATCGCGCACGACCCCCTCCAGGGCTTTCGGTTCACCCGCAACCTGCGTCGCCTGGGGGTGATCGAGTGCGATGCCGTGGCAACCGAAATCCTGGAGTGGACCGAGGAGCGCTATCTGGATCGGCTGCAGACGGACTACGCTGATCACTGGCGCCCGCCGCGCCGCACGCCCGCGGCGCGATGATCGATCCCACGCCGGCCCGTCGATCGCAGTCGACGACGGGCGAGCGACTCCCTATGTCAGGCGCCCGCCAGCCCCGGAGACCCGCGATGGCTCATGTGATCCGCGACGACCGACCCGCCGACAAGGCCGAACGCTACGCCGAGGTGGAGGGCGAAATCCTGGCGGTGCTCGAAGGTGAGCCGGACCTGACGGCGCGCATGGCCACGACGGCCTCCATGCTGAACGACGCCTTTCCGGCCTTCTTCTGGACGGGCTTTTATGTCGTCGATCAGGCCAAGGGCGACGAACTGGTGGTCGGCCCCTATCAGGGCACGCTTGGCTGCCTGCGCATTCCGTTCGGCAGGGGCGTGTGCGGCGCCGCGGCGGCCACCCGCAGCACCCAGGTGGTGGAGGACGTGCATGTCTTTCCCGGCCACATCGCCTGCGACAGCCGCTCCAACAGCGAGATCGTTGTCCCGGTGTCCGATCCAAGCGGGCGACTGATCGCCGTGCTGGACGTGGATTCCACCGACCATGCCGCCTTCGACGCCACGGACGCCATGGCTCTGGAGCGGCTGATGAGGCGGGTGTTCAGCGGCGGCTAGACGATGGAGGCCGACGTCGCGCGCCCCGCTCGCTTGTGCCTGCGGCGCCGGTATTCTAAGCGACGGATCACGCCTTCGGGATTACGTCTTGCATGAGTGAAACAAGCGCGGCCGCCCCCCCCCCGCGACCACAGGGTCGGGCGGTCTTCGTCGACGTGCGTCGCGGCTCGATGTTCAGGGTGGCGCGCGCTCTGAAGAAGTACGGCGTCGAGACCGTGGCCTGGATGGGCTATGCAGGCTCGCTCGATCGCGTTCTCGAGGAACATCCCGGCTGCGAGGTCTATGATTACTGGCGCTTCAACAAGGGCGCCAGTCTGCTTCTCAGGGGATCAACCGCCACGGCGCCCAGGGAAATCCTCGCGTCTGCGGAGTTTCGCGCCCTCAAGGAAAAAACGATCAAGATGATGGACCGCCACGATGTGGCGGGCATGTTTAGGTATCCCGACCGCGAGGCCCTGTTCTACTCCCTGTTCTTTTACTTCTGGGACCGGATGTCGGCTCTGAAGCCGACGCTCCTGGTCAGCGTTCACAGCCCTCACCTGCCCGGGCCGATGGTGCTTCTGGGCGTCTGCGCCCTGCTCGGCGCCCGCACAGTGCATGTGCGGGAGGTGCCCCAGGCCGAGCTGACCTATCTGGCCACCGACTTCAAGGACGGCTTCCTGCCGACCGTCTCCGATCAGGACGCCAAGACCAGCCGCATCACCGATCTGACCGACTATGTGTCGCGCTTCGAGACGCTGGACTACGGCGCCATCGAGCCCAGCTACATGAAGGCGCAGCGCGCGGCGGACAAGGCCGGTCCCCCGGTCGACGGCCACACTCCCATGACCGGCTTCGGACATTATCGGAAGCTCAAGCGGGGCATCAACCTGGCCGCGCCGCCTCAGAGAGCGTCATCCTATCGCGTCACCTCCGCCGACTTCATGGAAGACAGACCCCGGGTCCGCTTTCGCGTGGAGGATGGCCAGTCCGAGGCCGAGGCGCGGCTGGCCTACAAGCTGGCGGTCCGCGACCTGCAGCAGTTCGAATACGACCGCATTTCGGTGACGCCGAACCTGGCGCGCAAGTACGTCTACTTCCCGCTCCACTACGAGCCGGAGAAAACCAGCAATCCCGACGGCGGCGACTATTTCAACGTGTTCGAGGCGGTCGCCGCCCTGCGCGCCTTTCTCCCCATGAATGTGGCGATTTACGTCAAGGAGCACTACACTCAGCTGTCACCACGGATGAGCGGCTTCCGTGGCCGGTCGGCGTATCTTTATCGCGC
>CAXBPJ010000023.1:0-10029 GCA_963977325.1 uncultured Brevundimonas sp.
GGATCGGGATGCTGAGGCTTTCGCCGAGGGCCAGGACGGCGCGGATGATGGCGCGCGACTGCGGCGCCCCGTCCAGTTCGGCCATGAACGACCGGTCCAGCTTGATCTTGTCGAACGGGAAGGCGCGAAGGGTCGACAACGACGAATAGCCGGTGCCGAAGTCGTCCATGGCCACCGACACGCCCAGCGCCTTGAGCTGACGCAGGATATGGGTGGTCCGCTCCATGTCGGCGATCATGGCGCTCTCGGTGATCTCCAGCTCCAGCCGGTGCGGCGACAGGCCGGTATCCAGCAGCACCTGATGCACCAGGCGCGGCAGATCGACGTGTGACAGCTGGATGGGCGACAGATTGACCGCGATGCGATGCGACTCGTCCCACTGCGCCGCTTCGGCGCAGGCGCGGCGCAGCACCCACTCCCCGATCGGCAGGATGAGGCCGGTGTCCTCGGCCACGGGAATGAAGTCGACCGGCGAGATGTAGGAGCCGTCCGGCTGCGGCCACCGCAGCAGCGCCTCGTAGCCGGTGACGCCGCCGGTCTCGATCGACACCTGACGCTGGTAGTGGAGTTCGAACCGTTCCTGATCCAGCGCCTCGCGCAGGCCCTGGGTGATGCGGCGGCGCTGGCGCACCGCCTCATCCATGGCTTCCTCATAAAAGCAGACGTCTGTCGTGATCGAAGCCTTGGCCCGGTACATGGCCAGGTCGGCGTTGTTGATCAGGGACGACGGCTCGGCCGCGTCCTCGGGCCACAGGGCGATGCCCACCGAGGCCCCGCACTGCAGATCGGCGTGCTCATACACCGTCGGGGTCACGATGGCGGCGATCAGGCGGTGGGCGGCGTCGGCGGCGGCGTCGCGGTCCGTCGCCGGAACGATGGCCACGAACTCGTCGCCGCCCAGCCGCGCTATGAACTCGCCAGTCTTCAGCGCGGCCTTCATCTGATCCGAGACGTGGATCAGCAGGTGGTCGCCCACCGCGTGACCGTACAGGTCGTTGACCTCCTTGAACCGGTCGAGGTCGATGGCCAGGAGGCCAAAGCCTTGGCCGCTCTCGCTGATCGCCGCCATTCGCTCCAGCTTCTCCAGGAAGGAGGCGCGGTTGGGGAGGCCGGTCAGGCTGTCGTTGCGGGCCAGGTGGCTGATCCGGCGTTCCTGGGCGATGCGGGCGCGCAGGTCGCGGACGGCGAAGATGCGAACGGCCCGGCCGTCGGTGTCGCTGGTCGCCTCGCGCACGGCGATCTCGACCGGAATGGCCTCGCCGGTCATGGGCGTCAGCCGGCTCTGGACCAGCACGCCGGCGGCGATGCGGTCCGCGTCCTCGACCCAGCGACTGATGGGCGCGCCCACCACGGCGTCGGCGTCGGCCCCGCTGAACTCCAGAAAGGCTGCGTTGGCCATGACGACCTTGCCGCCCGCCTCGACCACCATGCCGTCGACGCTACCCTCGATCAGGCCATGCAGGCGCCGGCGAGACAGGCGCTCGCTCTGTTCCTCGAGCAGATGGCTGGAGGCGGCCGTCCCCAGCATCAGCAGGCCGACCCCCGCGACGCCGAGCGCCAGCAGGCTGGAGGCGTCGTCGCCGGTCAGAAACCCGTCAAGCGGCGCTAGGGGCATGACCGTCAGCGCGCCCATGCCGGTGAAGTGCAGCGACACGATGGTCAGGACCAGCAGGCCGCTGGCCAGGGCGATGCGGTGCTTGAGGGCGGGGTTGGCCGCCAGGGCGAAGGCCGCGCCGCCGCCGATCACAGCGAACAGCACCGAGGCCACGACATAGGGGATCGACCACATCACCACCGCCTCGGCGGTGAAGGCGGCCATGCCGGTATAGTGCATGGCGCTGACCGCCGCGCCGAAAGCGACGCCGCCGGCGATCGGGGCGTGACGCCAGCGCCGCGAGCCCAGCCACAGGGCGCTGGCGCATCCCGCTACGGCGACGGCCAGGGAAGCCGCCGTCAGCATGGGCGCAAAGGCGGTCTCGACGCCCGGACTATAGGCCATCATGGCCACGAAATGGGTGCACCAGATGGTGGCCCCGCCGGCCACCGCCCCCATGAACAGCCAGACCGGCTGCGCCGCCCCCGCGCTCTCGCGCGTCTTGCGATACATCCGGGCGGTGACGATCGAACCGCACACACAAATCAGGGCCGCCAGGGCCACCAGCAGCAGGTTATGCTCCTGGGTCAGGCAATCGAGGACGCGCATGTTCGGGACGATCTCGCGAGAATAAGACGGCCCGTCCTAGCCCGCGACCTTTAACCACGATCCCAACGATTACGCTTAATCAGGTGTGAAGCGCACAAGCGAAAGGGGCCGGGCGCTTCCGACCGGCCCCTCGATGCTTTCAGATCTCGCGCCCTACTTAGTCGCGGCGACGAAGAGCTCGTTGGCCTTGTTCCAGTTCACCACAGTCCAGAAGGCCTTGAGGTAGTCGGGCCGGCGGTTCTGATACTTCAGATAATAGGCGTGTTCCCAAACATCCGCGCCCAGGACCACGTCGCCCTGCTCGTCAGCGACATCCATCAGCGGGTTGTCCTGGTTCGGTGTGGAGGTGACCTTCAGCTTGCCGTCCTGGACGATCAGCCAGGCCCAGCCCGAGCCGAACTGACCGGCGCCGGCGGCGTTGAAGTCTTCCTTGAACTTGTCGAGACCGCCGAGGTCGCGGTCGATGGCGGCCTTGAGCTCGGCCGAGGGCTCGCCGCCCTGCCCCTGCGGCGCCAGCAGCTCCCAGAACAGGCTGTGGTTCCAGTGACCACCGCCGTTGTTGCGCACCGCCTTCGGCGCCTTGGACACGGACGCAAAGATGTCCTCCAGGCTCTTGCCCTGCAGACCGGCGTCCTTGTCGACGGCCTCATTCAGCTTGTCGACATAGGTCTGGTGATGCTTGTCGTGGTGGAAGGTCATCGTCTCCTTGTCGATGGCCGGCTCCAGGGCGTCATAGGCATAGGGGAGAGGCGGCAGGGTGAAGGCCATTGCTGGCTCCTTTGCGACAGGGATTTCGATGCCCGGGACATAGGCGCCGGTTCGTCACAGCCAAGGCGGGAGCGCCCGATTTCGTTCCGGATCAGTCTCCGCAGGCCGCCGCCGCCTCGTCGGCCAGACGGTCGGCGAGCGCTTCGTCCATCGGTCCCATCAGCACATGGTCGCCTAGGCTGTGGCCGCGTCCTTCATGGCTGACAAAGGTGACTTTGCCATCAGGCAGCACGCCCTCGGCCGCCGCACGTTGCCGGTCCTCTCGCACTTGGGAGTCGAGCGCCCCGTAATGCAGGATCATCGGACTCGACCAGCGAGAGAACTGGCTCGCCAACGGCCGGTCATCGGTGAACCAGGTCTTCCACCACGAATAGCTGAAGGCCGGCGCGGTGGCGCTGGGATAGGGGGCGTCGTCGGCTTGGGCCAGGGCCTGGGCCTTGGCCTGTTCGTACAGGCCGCCCTGCACCGTCTCGACCTGGACGATGTCCTCGGGCGTCCAGACCCCGTCCGGCTGGATGAAGGGCTGCATACGCCCGAACACCGCTGAGGGCGTCTTCATCCAGTTGGCCTCGACCTCTTCATTGGTGACCGACCCGTCGCCGTCGGCGTCCATCATCCTCAGCGAATAGGCGTCGCGTCCCGCCACCTGCCAGCGCACGGCTTCCAACTTGGACTCAAGCGGCGCGCCGACGCCCAGGATCAGGTCGGGCGCCGGGGCGCCGCGCTCGGCCAGCCCCGCCAGATGAACCGAGCCCTCGGAATGAACCAGCATGACCACACACCGCGCCCCCAGCCCGTCGGGCGAGCGAACCCAGGCGTCGAGCGCCTCGAGATCCTCGCTGAAGCCTTCGGCGGTCAGAATGGCGGTGACGGAACGGTCGATGGCCTCGGCCGGAGGAACCGCATGACGGACGCCGCGTCGGTCGTATCGGACCGCCGCCAGACCGCGCTTGGCCAAGCGGGCCCCCAAATCCCTGAACAGCAGGTCGCGATCCGTGCCGCTGGTCCCGAGGCGAACATCGCGGTCGAAGGCTCCGGTTCCCGCAACCAGAATGACCGCGCCCCGCGGCTCTCCCTCGGGACGATCAACGACGCCCCGGACCGTGTGCCCATCGGTGGACGGCACGGCGAATTCCGGGGCCGCCTGGGCAAGAAGGCCGATGAGAAGCCATGACACCAGCATGCGCTTGCCTTTTCCCGCAGCGATCCCTCTAAGGTCGGGGCAGAGTGACCCGGGCGCGCGTCCGCGGCAACCGCACCCTCCGTCAGCCTGCGCGTGGAGCCCACAGTGTCGAAAATGGTCGATGTCATCGAGGGGAGATCATTTCCCCGCGAGTCGCCCATCGACTGTCCGCTGTGCGGTGCTCACAACGCCGCGCGCGTCATCGACGCACGATACGGCATGAAAGCCTCTGTCGCCGAATGCAAACCATGTCGGCTCGCCTATCAGACGCCCAGGCCGACCGATGAGGCCAGCCAGGCCTATATGAACATGCGCTGGTCTTCAGCCGACCGCTATGTGGCCGATGCCGAGCGCAAGCTTGGGGGGGCGCGAAAGAAGGCGGTCATCGCGAGGAAGGCGGCGCCGAACGCGCGAACCCTGCTGGATTTTGGCGCCGGTTCGGGCGCATTCGTGGCGGCAGCGCGCGCGCAGGGATTCGAGGCCGTCGGAGTCGAGCGCAGCGAGGCGGCGCGGGCCCGGGCCATGGACTTCTATGGCGTCGAGCTGCTCGGCGCCGTCCCCGACGGCTCGACCTTCGACGTGATCACGCTTTGGGACGTGGTGGAGCATCTCCGCGACCCGGTAGGCCTGCTCGCCTGGTTGCGCGACCACATCATTCCCGGCGGGGTCATGATCCTGGAAACTGGCAACTACGAGAACTGGCTCCGTCTGCTGAAGGGCGACCGGTGGGGTCTCTACCTGCTGGATCACCAGTTCTATTTCACGCCGGAGAGCCTCGAGGAGGTGACGCGCCGGGCGGGCTTCTCGGGGTTTCGGGTGACAAAGCGAAATCGTCACGAGCCGGAGGCGTTGACGACGGACTCGACGGCCCGGGATCGCCGGCGCCGGGCCGTCTTCGATGAAGCGGTCGCGAGATGGCCGAAACACGGCGCCATCAATGTCATGATCGCGGTCGCCACCGCCTAGTCGCTCGGCTCGCTGACGGTGGTCAGCATGTCGAGGTCGTCTTCGCTGAGGGTCAGGCGCGCGGCCCGCAGCGTGTCCTGAAGCTGATCGGTCGAGGTCGCGCTGACGATCGGCGCGGTGACGCCGGGGCGGGACAGCAACCAGGCCAGGGACACCTGGGCCTGCGTCGCGTCCGTCCGAGCCGCCACGTCCTTGAGGGCGGCGATGATGCGCCCCCCCGTGCGTCGAACTTGTCCTTGAGCATGCCCTCGCGCGCCGTGCCCTCGACTTCGGCGGCGGAGGCGTATTTGCCGGTCAGGAAGCCGGCCTCGAGGCTGAAATAGGTGATGACGCCCTGCCCCTCGCTGACAGCCAGTTCCTGAAGCGGCCCCTCGAAGGTCTTGCGGCTGTAGAGATTGTAGTGGGGCTGCAGCGTCTCGTAGCGCGCCCAACCCTTGACGGCGGAAATGTCGAGCGCCTCGCGCACCTGGCCGGCGCCATGGTTCGACGTGCCGATGGCGCGCACCTTGCCCGCCTTCACCAGGCGGTCAAAGGCTTCCAGGGTCTCTTCCTGGGGCGTGTTCGGGTCGGGCCAGTGAGACTGGTACAGGTCGATATAATCGGTCTGGAGCCGACGCAGGCTGTCCTCGACGGCCGTCTCGATCCACGCGGGCGACAGGTCATTGTGGCCCTGGCCCATGTCGGAGCCGACCTTGGTCAGGATCAGCACATCGTCGCGGCGACCGCTCGCCTTGAGCCATTCGCCGATGATGGCCTCGCTTTCCCCACCCTCGTGCCCCGGCACCCAGCGGGAATAGGCGTCGGCGGTGTCGATAGCGTTGAAGCCGGCGTCCACGAAGGCGTCGAGCAGAGCGAAACTGGTAGCGCGGTCAGCGGTCCAGCCGAAGACATTGCCGCCGAAGACGAGGGGGGCGGTTTCGAGGCCGCTGCGGCCTAGGGGGCGTTTCTGCATGGGGAGGTCTCCTTGGGGAGACCGGAGATGGCGGCTGGGCGAGAGCGATCAACCCGCCTCACGCAGGCGTCAGAGGCTCAGCCGAAAAGTCGAAGTTCGCGCGGCGGCTCGGCCGTTTGGCCCTCGCGGCGGCGCAAGGCGTAGTTGACGGCCTTTTCGACGCAGCCTTCGTCGGTCGGCTTGGCCAGCACGCCGATCGTGCCGGCGATGCCGTCGCCCAGCATACCGGGATTGGCGGTCATGTAGAGAACCGTCGCGCCGTAATCCTCGGCCAGCTCCCGGCCCAGCTGAACCCCCGTCGGGCCGTCCTGCAGGTGGATGTCCACCAGCGCCAGATCGATGTCATGCTCGGCGACGAAGGCGCGCGCGGCCTTGGCGTCGGCGACCGTGGCGGCCACCTCGTGACCCAGGTCCTCGAGGGTGAACCGCAGCTCCATGGCGACGAGCGCTTCGTCTTCGATGATCAGGATGCGAGCGGGCATGGGCGTACGAAGTGTTGAGTTCCGGACTTAGGCAGTGTGACGGCGCGCCTGTAAACGTCGAATGGGCGAAACGGTTTCACTTGCGACGCGCGGCCGCACGTCGTCGCGACAGCGCCGTTTCCGGCAGGTCGGCGACGACCTTCAGACCCTCGGGCCGCCACTCGCGCGTAAGGGTGCCGCCGAGTTGGCCTTCGACCGAAGCTTCGGCCAGGCTGGAGCCGAAACCGGTGGGGCGCGGCCCGGTCCGAGGGGGTGGACCGCCCTCCTCCGCCCAGGTCAGGACGAAGCGATCGCCACGCCGCTGGGTGTCCAGCCGCACTCGTCCCTCATCGACGCTGAGCGCTCCGTACTTGGCGGCGTTGGTGGCCAGTTCGTGGAACAGCAGGGCGACCGAGGTCGCCGCCTGATCGTCGAAATCGGCGTCCTCGCCTCCCACGACGACGCGCGAGACCCCGTCCTCGTCGGCATAGGGGCGGAACAGATCGGCCAGGAAACCGTGCAGGGTCAGGGAGCCCAGGGTCGGCCGAGACCGGTCAGTGTGCGGCCGGACGAACTCATGCGCCGAGGCCAGGGCGGCGATGCGGGTGCGCAGGGCCTGGGCGAAGGGCCGCGCCTCGGGGTGATGCCGCGCCGACAAGGAAATCAGCGCCGAGACCACGGCGAAAATGTTCTTGATCCGGTGGCTCAGCTCCTGACTTAGCAACTCGCGCGCCTGCTCGCCGCGCTTCAACTCGTCGATGTCGGTGCAGGTGCCGAACCAGCGGGTGATCCGTCCGCCTTCGTCCCTGATCGGATTGGCCCGGCCCAGCGTCCAGCGGTAGACGCCCGAATTGTGCTTGAGCCGGTATTCGATCTCGTACGGGTCGCCGGTCTCCAGACTGTGCCGCCAGACCTGCCAGGCGCGTTGCTGGTCCTCCGGATGGAACATATCGTTCCAGCCCTCGCCGTCGGTGGAACCCTCCGGCGCGCCAGTGAACTCGTACCAACGCGCGTTGTAGTAGTCGTGCAGGCCGTCCGGCAGCGTCGACCAGACCATCTGCGGCATGGAGTCGGCGATGGCGCGGAACTTCCTCTCGCTTTCTGCCAGGGCCTGAAGGGTTTCGGCCAGCTCCAGCTCGGCGGCCTTGCGCTGACTGATGTCGATGGCAACGCCGGAAAAGCGGGTCGGCCGCCCGGAAGCGTCGGCCACGACCTGACCCCGGGCCAGCACCCAGCCCACGGAGCCATCCTCGCGCCGCAGCCGGTATTCGCTCTCGAACAGGCTTTGGTCCTTCAGCGCCTGATCGATCTCCGCGGTGACCCGCTCGACATCATCGGGATGAAAAGCGTCCATGAAGCGCCGGATGGGGACGCCGCGACGCGCCTCCTCGACCGCGACCTGATACATGCGGGCGAACTGGTCGTCAGCGACGACACGATCGTTGACGATATCCCAGTCCCAGGCCCCGACATAGGCCGAGGCCTCCAAGGCCCGGGCGGCGCGCGCGTCGCTCTCGCCCCGCTCCTTGATGGTCCGACGCAGCTCCAGTTGGGTCATGACCTGATCGGCCAGCACCTCGAGGGTCAGCATCTGCAGCTCGGTCGCGCCTTGCGGGCGTGGCTCCGTGTCCAGCACACACAGGGTGCCGATCGCCACGCCTTCCGCCGATTTCAGCACCCGACCGGCGTAGAAGCGCAGACCCGGCACACCGGTGACCAGGGGGTTGCAGGCGAACCGCGCGTCTTCGCGCGCATCGGGGACCACCATCCGGTCCTGCTCGAGAATGGCGTGGGCGCAGAAGGAGGTTTCCAGAGGCGTCTCGCGCACCCCAAGGCCGGTCTCGGCCTTGAAGAACTGCCGGTCGTCGGCAACCAGATTGACCACCGCCATGGGCGCCTTGAACGTTCGGGCTAGGAGCCTGACCACATCGTCGAACGCGGACTCGCGCTCGGTGTCGAGGATGTCGTACCGGGCCAAGGCGGCGACACGGCGCGCCGCGGACGCCTCCGCCTCATCCTTCGCCCTGGAATCGTCCTTCAAGCCCGGCCCCTATCGATCTCGCCAGGGTCAGCAATGCGCGAAAGCGGGCGGACGTTGCAAGGTCAGTTCGCCGGACTGCCGACTTCCTCGACCGCCATGGGGGTCACGCCGGGCGGCGGCGGGGCGAGCTGGACCGCCGCCGCGGGCGCGGCGCGCTGTTCCTCGAAGGCGGCCAGCTTCTCATTGATGGCGGCGACGTCGTCGGCCGTGGGCTGGCGTCGTCCGCCGAGGCTGAGCGTGCCGACCACGCGGGTGGCGCCGTTGATGGTGACGGTCTTGACTTGTTCTCCGCCAGCCTCGGCCACGGCGTCGATCGCCTCGTCGTCGTCGGTCGAGACCACGACCAGGCGGGGCTTGGAGAAGCGCGCCTCGTCGATCCACGGCTCCTTCCCGGCGTAGCGCTGGACGAAAGCGGCCGGCTGACCGGCGAAGCCCTTCCAGCGATAGAAGATGTGCGCCCCGATCTGGGTCAGCTTGTCCAGCGTCGGCGCCCACCAGGGGTGGACGTAGTCGGCGTGATAGTGGGTCGCCAAGCCGACGCTTTCGACCACGCGGCCCGCCAGGGCGCGCTCGGCCACGAAGCGGGCGCGGTCCCAGGCCCATTTCACCGGCGCATTGGCCATGGAGCCGTCGCAGGTGAAAGAGAACTGGCAGCCGGTGGTGCGCTCGGCGCCCTCGAACACTACGCCGCAGACACTGTTGGCGTAGTTGGGATCACGCACGCGATTGAGGATGACCTGGGCGACGGCCTCCTGGCCGCCCGTAGGCTCCAGCGCCGCCTCGTAGTAGATAGCCTGGGTCAGGCAGCGTAGGGCGCGCTGACGGGTCTGGGCGTCGGCGCCGCCGAAGGTGAAGGGCTGGGCCGCGACGCGCGGACCGCCGGCGAAAGCGCGGGCGGCGTTGAGCTTCTGCGCCTCGAGGCCGGCCGTGGCGCTGGCCAGGGGGTCGGGCTTGCCGGCCAGGCTGAGCGTCTCCCAGCCCTCGACCAGACCCAGACGGGCCAGCATGGCGCGCTGATCGCCCGCGCGGGCCGCCACGGCGAGCAGTGCGGGATCATAGCCCGCCGTGAGGCGCTGGAACCCTGCGGCGCCCAGGTCGCCCTGGGTGCGCTTGGCCACGATCTCGGCGGTGCGGTCGATCTCAGGACGAGGCGTGGAGCCGGCCGCAACCGCGACGCCCAGGGCGGCGAGAGCCGCCGGCGCCGCAGCGCCCACCAGCCGAAACCGTCGTTTCAGTCGTCCCCAGTCAGGTGTCACGCGGATCCCTCGATACGGCGCCCCTTCGCGGCGGGGCCTCCATGCAACGGTGTTAGCCGGCGTTTCCGGCGGTTTGATGGTCGGGAATTACCGCCAGGCGACCGCCGTCACTGTCCCCCGAGCGTCGAGCGGAGCATCCAGGCGAACTTTTCATGGGCCGCCAGGCGCTGGGTCAGCAGGTCGGCGGTGGCGGCGCTGC
>CAXBPJ010000024.1:0-9971 GCA_963977325.1 uncultured Brevundimonas sp.
CTGGCCTTGGCCGGGCTCAATCCGCATGCCGGCGAAAGCGGGGCGATCGGGCTGGAAGAGGTGCGCGTGCTGGCTCCCGCGGTTGAGCGCTTGCGGGGCATGGGCATCGATATCTCGGACCCGAGGCCGGCCGATACGATGTTCCACGACGACGCCCGGCGTGGCTATGACGCCGCCATCTGCCTGTATCACGATCAGGCTCTGATCCCGGTGAAGACCCTGGATTTCTGGGGCGGGGTCAACTCCACCCTGGGCCTGCCGATCATCCGCACCTCGCCCGACCACGGCACGGGTTTCGACATCGCCGGCCAAGGCATCGCCCGCCCCGACAGCCTGATCGCGGCCATCCGGCTGGCGTCAGACATGGCGGCACAGCGGGAGGCGGCTCGTGGCTGAGCTGCCGAGCCTCCGAGAGACCCTGGACGCCCATGGCCTGCTGGCCAAGAAGTCGTTCGGGCAGCATTTCCTTCTGGACCTGAACGTCACGCGCAAGATCGTGCGGCTAGCGGGGCCCTTCGAGGACCGCGCGGTGATCGAGGTCGGTCCCGGTCCCGGAGGCCTGACGCGAGCCCTGCTGGAATCGGATGCGGGGGCGGTCGTGCTGGTCGAAAAGGACGCGCGCTTTGTGCCCCTGCTTGCGGAGTTGGACGACGGTTCGGGGCGGCTGACGATCGTCGAGGGCGATGCGCTCAAGGTGCGGGAAGCCGAGTTGGTAGAGGGCCCCGCGCATCTGGTGTCCAACCTGCCCTACAACGTCGGCACGCCCTTGCTGATCAAGTGGCTGACCGGTCCGTGGACGCCGCACGCCCTGACCCTGATGTTCCAGAAGGAGGTCGCCGAGCGGGTGGCCGCTCCGGTCGGTTCGGACGCCTACGGTCGCCTGTCGGTCATCGCCCAGGCCGTATGCGAGGCGCGAGTGGTGATGGATCTGCCCGCGAGAGCCTTTACGCCGCCGCCCAAGGTGGCGTCGGCCGTGGTGCATCTCGTCCCCCGCCCTGATCGGCCGGACACGGCGACGCTGAAGCGGCTTGAGCAGGTGACGGCGGCCGCCTTCGGCCAGCGGCGCAAAATGCTGCGCTCCAGCCTCAAGTCGCTCGGCGGAGCGGCTCTGTGCAAGGCCGGCGGGGTCGATCCGGATGCCCGAGCCGAGATGGTGGATGTGGCGGGGTTTCTGCGGCTGGCGCGGGCAGTCTGACGCGCCACCTGACGTGCCGTCGCAGTCGGGAACCTCCGGCGCGTTCAGGGGCTAAGCCTGCGGGCCCTCCCCGGCCCGTCATTTCATTTGAGAGACCAGACATGGACACCAACCGCATCGAAGGCGCGGCGACCGGCTTCAACGGCCGTGTTCAGGGCGCCGCCGGCAAGCTGACCGGCGACAGCAAGCTGCAGGTCGAAGGCAAGATCAACGAGATCAAGGGTCAGGCGCTGGAGGCCTATGGCCGGGTCGTAGACAGCCTGGACCGCAATGTGCACCGCGTGCCGGCCCGCTATCAGGCCCGGGCGCGCCAGGGCGTCGATTTCGCCCGCAACAAGCCGCTGCTGACCACCGGCATCGTCGCCGGCGCGGCGATCTTGCTGAGCGGCCTTCTGGGTCGCCGCCGCTAGGCGATCCATCGTTACAAGAGAAAAGGCCGCCCGGTGCGCCCGGGCGGCCTTTTTGTTGGTCAGTAGCGGGGGACAGGCTAGTCCGCCCCCTCCTCGGCCACCTCGTCCGACTTGGCCTTGGCCTTCTGCTCGGCCTCGCCCGCCGGGGTGATGTCGAAGGCGATCTTGCCGTCGGTTAGCACCACCTTCACATGGCCGCCGCGCGCCAGACGTCCGAACAGGATGTCGTCGGCCAAGGGCTTCTTGATCGAGTCCTGAATGACCCGGGCCAGCGGCCGCGCGCCATACAGTTCGTCGAAGCCGTTCTTGGCCAGCCAGTCGGTGGCCTCGTCCGACAGCTCGATGGTGATATTGCGATCCGACAGCTGGGTTTCCAGCTGCATGGCGAACTTGGTCACCACCTGGCGGATGGTCTCCTGATCCAGCGGCTTGAAGGCCACGATGGCGTCCAGGCGGTTGCGGAACTCGGGCGTGAACAGGCGCTGGATAGCCTTTTCGTCCTCGCCCTCGACCTTGCCGCGACCGAAACCGATGGCCGCGCGAGCATTGTCTGCGGCCCCGGCGTTGGTGGTCATGATCAGGACGACGTTGCGGAAATCGACCTTCTTGCCGACCACGTCGGTCAAGAGACCGTGGTCCATGACCTGGAGCAGGATGTTGTAGACGTCCGGGTGGGCCTTCTCGATCTCGTCCAGCAGCACGACGGAGTGCGGATGCTGATCGACCGCGTCTGTGAGCAGGCCGCCCTGGTCGTGGCCGACATAGCCCGGAGGCGCGCCGATCAGACGGCTGACCGTGTGGCGCTCCATATACTCCGACATGTCGAACCGCTGCATCTCGATGCCCAGGGTGGACGCGAGTTGCTTGGCCGCCTCGGTCTTGCCGACGCCGGTGGGCGCTGTAGGTCGCCCTGGAGGTTCTTCAGCGACTCGGTGTCGGACTTGGAGACCGACTTGGCCGGGATGCGGGCCATCTTGGCGATGACGGCCTCGATCTCCTTCTGATTGATCACCTTGCGACGCCGGCTTTCGGGCAGCAGCATCTGCGAGGCGCCCGCCTCGTCGATGACGTCGATCGCCTTGTCCGGCAGCTTGCGGTCGTTGATGTAGCGGGCCGACAGCTCCACCGCCGAGCGGATGGCGGCGTCGGTGTAGCGCAGCTTGTGGAAGGTCTCGTAGTAGCTCTTGAGACCTTTCAGGATCTTGACCGTGTCCTCGACCGTCGGCTCATTGACGTCGATCTTCTGGAAGCGCCGCACAAGGGCCCGGTCCTTCTCGAAGTGCTGGCGGTATTCCTTGTAGGTCGTCGAGCCCATGCAGCGCAGGCTGCCCGACGCAAGCGCCGGCTTCAGCAGGTTGGAGGCGTCCATCGCCCCGCCCGAGGTGGCGCCGGCACCGATCACCGTGTGGATCTCGTCGATGAACAGGATTGCGTCCGGGTGCTGCTCCAGTTCCTTGACGACCTGTTTCAGCCGCTCCTCGAAGTCGCCGCGGTAGCGGGTTCCGGCCAGGAGAGCGCCCATGTCCAGCGAGAAGATGGTCGCGTCCTTCAGGACGTCCGGCACCTCGCCGTTGACGATCTTCCTCGCCAGCCCTTCCGCAATGGCGGTCTTGCCGACGCCGGGGTCGCCGACCAGCAGCGGATTGTTCTTGGTGCGGCGGCAAAGAATCTGGATCGACCGTTCGACCTCGGCCTGACGACCGATCAGGGGGTCGACCTTGCCCTCGCGCGACTTCTCGTTGAGGTCGACGCAATAGGCCTCCAGCGCCTCGCCGCCCTGTTTGACCGTGGCCGCCTCCTCGGCCTCTTCGGGGCTGGCGCCGCGCGCCGGCCGCGTCTCGCCCGCACCCGCCTTCTTGGCGATGCCGTGGGCGATGTAGTTGACCGCGTCGTAGCGGGTCATGTCCTGCTCCTGCAGGAAATAGGCGGCGTGGCTCTCGCGCTCCGAGAAGATGGCCACCAGCACATTGGCGCCCGAGACGTCGTCGCGGCCCGAGCTCTGAACGTGGATGACGGCGCGCTGGATCACCCGCTGGAAGCCGGCGGTCGGCTTGGCGTCGTCGCCGTCCGAGGTAGCCAGTGCCGCCAGATCGGTGTCGACATAGAGGGTCAGCGCCGTTTTCAGCGCCGTCAGATCGACATTGCAGGCCGTCATCACACCGGCCGCGTCCGGGTCATCGACCAGGGCGAGCAGGAGATGCTCCAGGGTGGCGTATTCGTGCCGGCGCTCGTTCGCATAGTGAACGGCCCGGTGCAGGGTTTCTTCGAGATGGCGTGAGAAAGAAGGCACGGCGGTCAATCCTTTTCCATCGTGCACTGAAGGGGGTGCTGGTGGCGGCGGGCGGTCTCGATAACTTGGGCGACCTTGGTTTCGGCCACCTCGTAGGTGAAGACGCCGCACACCCCGACACCGTGCTGGTGCACGTGCAGCATGATCCGCGTCGCGTCCTCGCGCGACTTCTGGAAGAAGCGTTCGAGGACGTAGATCACGAACTCCATGGGCGTGTAGTCGTCGTTCAGGATCAGCACTCGATACAGCGAGGGCTTCTGAAGCTTCGGCTTTGTCTCGGCGAGGACGGCGGTTCCGGAACCACCGACTTCGCTGGGCCTCTTGGTGGGCATTCGCGATCCGGTCTGCGGGAGAGTCAGGCGTCTAGATAGGGAATGATGGCCCGATTTTAAGCGGCGTCCAGTCACACTCAACGTGAGGCGCGTCGCCTCACCCCTTCAACAGCCGATCCCGCGCCTGGTTCAGTTGTTCGGCCAGGCCCTGGGTACCCCCCTGATCCGGATGGGCGCGGGCCATGAGGCGACGCCAGGCGGCCTGTATTTCGGCGCGGTCGGCGGCCGCGGAGACGCCCAGCAGATGACGGGCCTCGGCCTCGCTCATGCCGGTCCGGGGCGGCTGCGGGTGTGTGGACCGGATTCGCGAGGCGAGGGTCAGCCACAGGCCTGCCGCCGCCATAGCCCCGGCGGCGATCCAGAGGCCGCGCGTCGTGGCGACCACGGCGCCCACGAACAGCGCGGCGGCCATGACGGTCGAGGCGATGCGCCAGTGGCCCCGGCGGGCGCGCTCGGTCTGCCGGCCGAGGCGGATCAGCATCCACAGGATGACCGCGCCGACGCTGAGATAGAGGAGGGTCATGAGGCGATACCCGTGAAAGCCGTCATGCTCGGACTTGATCCGAGCATCCAGGCGCTCTGACGTGACAGCCGGCGCGACTGGACCCTCGGGTCAAGCCCGAGGGTGACGGCGTCATATTGCGACAGCGTCTTGCCTCACGCCGCCTCGTCGAGGTGGTCGGCGGATTCCAGACCCAGCGCCTGCATCAGGCTGCGCATCTCCTGGCGGGCGGCGACGTGGGCGATGGAGACGGACACCGGCCGGATTTCGGCGGAGATGTCGGCCACCGTCAGACCGAAGGGGAACAGCTCGCGATAAATGACCCGGTCGCGCAGGCCGGGGCCAACGCGGAAGCCCACCCTCTTGGCCAGCTTGGTCATCTTCTCATCGACGCGGCGGCGGTTCCGGGCCTCGGCCACGGCCAGGCGGTTGGTCAGGACGATCCAGTCGATGGTCGCCCCGGCCCGGCCCTCGGCCAGGGCGCGGTTCTTGCGCGCCTCCCACACCGTCTCGGAATAGATGGAGGGCTTGAGCAGTTCCAGCGTCACCGGATCGACGTGGCCCAGCAGGTCGAAGTCCACAAAGCTATCGTTCATGGGGGTGACGATCTGGTCGGCGCGGGCGTGGGCGGCGCGGCTCAGGGTCGTGTCGCCGCCGGGGGTGTCGATCAGGATGGCGTCGCAGTCGGCCAGCGACGCCAGCGCCGCCTCGAAGGCCGCCATCTGGGTCTCGGCGTCCGCCTTGGCCATGATCTTGCCGTCGCCCATCTCGGCTACCCGGGCCATGGGAGCCTCAGCGCGGTTGGCTTCCAGCCAGCGCTCGCGGTTGGCGAAGAAGGTGGCGAGCGTCCGCTGGCGCAGGTCCAGATCGATGATGCCCACCGACTTGCCGGCATGCAGCAGGCCGACGGCGATGTGGATGGCGAGGGTCGACTTGCCCGCCCCGCCCTTTTCATTGCCGACGACGATGATGTGTGGCCCGGCCATGCCCAGATCCGTGTTCCGACCCCGAATCGTCCGGGGCGCTTCCGGTCACCAGAATCGGGGTCGGCGAGCGGGCCGTCAACGCGGCGTCAGGCGGCGCCTGTGGACGAGCAGAAGGGATCGGTGACTTGCGCGGCCCGGCATAGGGCCGGGGCGTCGGCCTCGGGCGCGGCGACGCGCAGGCGGGTCAGGGTGCGGCCCTCGACTTGAACCGTCTCCAGGCGGGGCTCCAGGCCGTCCAGCGCCCCGCTGGCACGATCGGCGGCGGCCCGCCAGGCGGCGCGGGCGGCCGTCTCGCTGGAATAAGCGCCGAGTTGAATCAGACGGGTGGCGGGAGGCGGGGCCGCGGCGGTCTTGGAAGGCGGCTCGGAGAGCGGGAGCGCGCCGCGCAGGCCGTCGAGGGCGCCGGCCGTCGCGGCTCGGGCGGCCTCTGCGGGAACGGCCTCGGCGATCTGGCGCAAGCTCGGGGTCGCCACAGGGAGGCCGTCGCGCGCGTCCCAGAAGTCGTGGACGTCCAGAACCTCGACGGCCAGCGCCGGGCGCAGGTCCGCCCCGGCCACGGTTCGGGTGCGCTCGGTGGGCACCGTGCGGGCCGCGCCATCGACGGGGATGGCCGCGATCTGCTGGGCCATGCCTTCGAAGGAGATGTCCTCGCTCGCCGCGCCGCAGCCGGCCAGAACCGCACCGCAAAGGGCGATCATCAGGGTCGAGCGAGGATGAGGCCGGGGCGCCATGAAAACCTGTCTAGCGCGTTCCGCTCAAGACAGGGTTGACGGACGCGGTTAACGCCCGGCCGGACTGGCCAGGGAGGCGTCGGCGCCCACCGTGGCGCTCTTCGCCAGCATGGCCGCGGTCTGGTCGGACACCGGGTGACGCCAGTCCGGGGCGATCTCGGCCAAAGGGCGCATGACGAAGGCGCGGTCGGCCGCGCGCGGATGGGGCAGGATCAGGCCGTCGCAATCGCCCGTCTCGCGGCCGTACGCGATCAAATCCAGGTCCAGGGTGCGCGGCGCGTTCAGAGCCCTGCGCGACCGGCCGAACGCCTGTTCAATCCGGGCCAGGGCAGCCATCACGCCGTGAGGGTCGAGGTCGGTCGAAACCGCGACGACGCCGTTCAGAAACGGTGGGTCCTCGGGGTCCGGCCAAGCCTTAGACGCCCACCAGCCGGAGCGGGCGATGACGGTGATCCCCTCATCTTCAAAGCGGGCGACCGCCGCCTCCAGCGCCATCCGGCAATCGGGCCAAGCCCCCTTGTCATTGCAGCCGAGGGCGACGATGACCGCCTCATCCCCCAGGGGATCGGCGCCGTCTATTCCGGCGGAGGCCGGTGCTTCTATTGTCGCGGAGACGTCATCCATGATCCTCAACCCGACCGGCCGCACGGCCCTGTTCATCGACGGGGCCAATCTCTATTCGACGGCCAAGGGTCTGAACGCCGACCTCGATTTCCGGAAGATGATCGAGGTCTTTCGCGAGCGGGCCGTCCTGGTTCGGGCCTATTATTACACGGCCATCGTCGAGGGCGAAGAGTTCTCGCCGATCAAGCCCCTGGTCGACTGGCTGGACTACAACGGCTTCACCCTGGTCACCAAGCCGGTCAAGCGGTTCACCGACCCCCAGGGGCACAGCCGCTACAAGGGAAACATGGATGTCGAGATCGCCGTCGACATGCTGGAGTTGGCCCCGCACGTCGATCAGGTGGTGCTGTTCTCCGGCGACGGGGATTTCCGTCGGCTGGTCCAGGCGGTGCAGGCCAAGGGGGTGCGGGTGACGGTGATCTCGAGCCTGAAGACCCAGCCGCCAATGATCGCCGACGATCTGCGCCGGGCGGCGGACGAGTTCGTGGACCTGAACGACCTGCTGGCCGAGTTCGGGCGGCCGCGGGCCGCGTCCGGCGCCGTGACCGCCTGATGTTGACCCCCGAGGCCCCGCGCGGCTGTCCGTTGTGCCCCCGGCTGGTCGCCTATCGCGCCGAGAACCGCGCCGACCATCCGGACTGGTGGAACGACCCGGCGCCCAGCTTTGGTGATCCGAATGCGCGGCTGCTGGTCGCGGGCCTGGCCCCCGGCCGCACCGGCGCCAACCGGACTGGCCGACCCTTCACCGGCGATCATGCGGGCTGGTTGCTGTACGACACGCTGAAGAAAACCGGCTTCGCGCGCGGCGACTATGACGCGCGGCCCGACGACGGGCTGGAGCTGGTCGACTGCATGATCACCAACGCCGTGCGCTGCGCTCCGCCCGGAAACAAACCGACCCCGGCCGAGGAGGCGACCTGTCGGCCCTTCCTGGTCGATCGCCTGGCCGCCCTGCCCCGCCTGCAGGTGATCGTAACCCTTGGCGACGTTTCACGTCGCAATGTGCTGAAGACCCTGGGCCTGCCGGGCACGGCCATCCCGCCCGGCCACGGCGTCGAGGGCCAGGCCGGGCCCTATCGGCTGATCAACAGCTATCACTGTTCGCGCCTGAACACGAATACCGGCCGGCTGACGTCGGAGATGTTCGAGGACATATTCCGCCGCGCTAGGGCGATGCTGACCTAGGTTCCGACCAACTGCCCCTCAGCCCCGTCCTCGATCAGGCGGATGGTCGGCTCCAAGCCGTAGATGGCGGCGAACGAGCCGAAGCGCGGCCCCTGGCTCTGGCCCAGAAGCACTTCGTACAGCGCCCCGAACCACGCCCTGAGCGGCTCGAACTCATGCGCCTTGCCGACGGCATAGACCTCGGTCTGGATCAGCTCGCCATCCGTGGTGTCGGACGGTAGGGCGCGCAGGCGCTCGGCCAAATCCAGCAGAGCCGCCTTCTCCTTGTCGGTCGGCGCCCGGAACACCTTGGTCGGGCGGACGAAGTCCTCGTAATAGTTCAGGGCATAACCCATCAGCCGGTCCAGCAGCGGCTCGGTCTCGGCCGTGGCTCCTGGCAGATACTTGCCGAAATAGGCCCACAGCGCCGCCTTATCCGACGCATTGGCCACGCCCACCAGATTCAGCAGCAGGCCGAAGGTCGCCGGCGAGGTCGTCTCCGGCGGCGCCCCGCCGTGGATGTGCCACACGGCGTTGTCGATCTGCTTCTCCGGCTCCTGGGTCGGATAGGCCGCCAGGAACTGGAGGTAGTCGTCCGTGGCGCGTGGGATGACGTCGAAGTGCAGCTTCTTGGCCGACTTGGGCGACTGGAACATGTACCAGCTGAGCGACTCCGGCGCGCCATAGCGCAGCCACTCTTCCATGGTCAGGCCGTTGCCCTTGGACTTGGAAATCTTCTGCCCGGCCTCGTCCAGGAACATCTCGAAATTGAACCCTTCGGGCGCCGTGCCGCCCAGCGCCCGGCAGACGCGCGAGGACACCTTGACCGAGTCGATCAGGTCCTTGCCGCTCATCTCGTAATCGACGCCCAGCGCCGTCCAGCGCATGGCCCAGTCCGGCTTCCACTGCAGCTTGACGCAGCCGCCGGTGACCGGCGTTTCGACGCGCGAGCCGTCCTCGTCCTCGAACACGATCGTGCCCTTGGACACATTGCGCTCCAGGGTCGGGACCTGCAGCACCCGCCCCGTGCTCGGGCTGATCGGCAGAAAGGGCGAATAGGTCGCGCGACGATCCGGCCCCAGGGTCGGCAGCATGATGTCCTGCACCTGGTCGAACCGCTCCAGCAGGGTCAGCAGGGTCGCGTCGAACCGTCCCGAGCGATAGGCCTCGGTCGCGCTCAGGAACTCGTAGTCGAAGCCGAAGCTGTCGAGAAAGGCGCGCAGGCGGGCGTTGTTGTGGGCGCCGAAGCTGTCGTGCGTGCCGAACGGATCGCGCACCACGGTCAGCGGCTTGCCCAGGTCTTCGGCCAGCATCTCCGGATTGGGCACGCCGTCCGGCACCTTCCTCAGGCCGTCCATGTCGTCCGAGACCGTGATCAGGCGCGTGGCCCAGCGATCCCCGGTCAGGGCGCGGAAGGCGTTCCGGACCATGGTGGTCCGCGCCACCTCGCCGAAGGTGCCCATATGCGGCAGGCCCGACGGCCCATAGCCGGTCTCGAACACCACCGGCCGGTTCAGCGACGGAAACCGGTCCCAGGCGCCGTCGATATCGCCCGCGTTCAGCAGGGCGATCGCCTCCTGAGCCTCGCGCGGATCGGCGATCCGGGCCTTGGCCAGGTGGGTCAGCAGGTTGCGCGCCTGTTCGAACGGCCACGATCGGGCCGCCCGGGCGCGGTCTTCAAGTCCGGAGAGGGGGGAGGAGGACATCAGGCGGGCTTAGGCGGCGCGCGGGGCGCCG